>NZ_JASCXF010000026.1:0-62913 GCF_030062225.1 Sphingomonas sp. 2R-10 | reverse complement strand
TCACATGTCTCAACACCCTCGCGCCCACATACGGGCGCCCCAGGTGACGCGGGGTGGAGCAGCCCGGTAGCTCGTCAGGCTCATAACCTGAAGGTCACAGGTTCAAATCCTGTCCCCGCAACCAACACAGATTTCCCAGAGCGTCCCGGTTAGTCCCGGGGCGCTTTTTTTGTGCCTGTTGCCAATTGGTTACGTGGGATCAGCCTGTCCCGCGAGGTGCCAGCGCGCACCCCGACGACCCCGCACGTCGATTTGCTTTTGGGGGTGCCGGAGGGGGTATCGTGGGGGTGCGAAAGGAGTGGTACCCCCAATGGCCCTCAAGGAACTCGAAGTGAAGTACGCGACCAAGCGGGATCGCGATTACAAACTCGCCGATGGCGGCGGACTATATGTTCTCATTCGTCCGAACGGCTCGAAGCTGTGGCGGATGAAATATCGGTTCGAGGGCAGAGAGAAGATGCTGTCGTTCGGCAGCTATCCCGATCTCAGCCTTGCCGATGCGCGCGTTGAACGTACGAAGGCGAAGGCACTGCTGGACGAGGGGAAGGATCCGGGGGCGAGAGAGGATGCCCCGGCGTCGGCGATGACGTTCGAAGCGGTCGCGCGCGAATGGCACGCATTGCGCTTGGACACCCTCGATCCCGGACATGCCGAGCGGCTGATGGCCCGCCTCGAACGCGACGCGTTCCCGGCGCTCGGGCGCAAGAAGATCGGCGACGTCACACCGGCGGACGTGCTGGCGATGGTCCGCAAGGCCGAGGCCCGTGGTGCGCTCGATGTCAGCCGGCGCCTGAAGCAGCACGTCAACCAGATCTACCGCTTCGCCATTCCCAATGGTTGGGCGGTGCACGACCCTGCCGCCAGCCTGGGCGATGCCTTGAAGCCCAAGCCGCGCGTCAAGCATATGGCCCGCGTCGGCTTTCAGGAACTGCCAGCTTTGGTGCGTGCGATCGACGGCTATGACGGTGAGGAGAATCCTCGCCGCCGGGCGATCACTCGGGCGGCGCTGCTGTTCACGCTCCTGACCTGGGCGCGCACCGGCGAGACGCGGCTTGCGCGATGGGACGAATTCGAGAACCTCGATCGGGGCGATCCGCTCTGGCGGGTGCCGGCCGAGCGGATGAAGATGGACCGGGAGCATCTCGTACCGCTACCCCGGCAGGCGGTCGCACTGATCGCCGATCTGCGCGTATACAAAACGTCCGATTTCGTGTTCGCCGGGGAAAAGCCGAACAAGCCACTGTCGCAGAATACGATGATCTACGGCTGCTACCGGATGGGCTATCGCGGCAAGCAGACCGTCCACGGCTTCCGCGGCATCGCGTCGACCTGGGCGAACGAGGCCGAGATCTATCGACCTGACTGGGTCGAGATGGCACTTGCGCACAGCGACGAGGACGAGGTCAGGGGCGCCTACAACAGCGCGCTCTATCTCAGCCCTCGCCGGCGGATGCTGCAACGCTGGGCGGACATGATCAGCGGACTGATCGCACCACCCCACGCGGCCAACGATCGTGATCAATCGGACGCGACGGTCGCGGTCGAACTGGCGGCACAGGCGGAGGTGCCCGTCCGTCGGTCCCTGCCATAATGGGCAGGGTCGGCGATCCAGCGCTCGACCTCCGACTCCCGCCACCCGACGGAGCGCGGGGTCAGCGCCACCTGCTTCGGGAAGCGGCCTTCCTTGATGAGACGGTAGAGACCTGACTTCGGCAGGCCGGTCTTCCATAAGACCGCGCTCAGCCGCAGGATACGATCGTGATCCATTCTTGCAAACCGATTCCAATCGGCCTGCCCGCGAACTCACCATTCCACACCAGTCCAATCGAGACAAGCCGCACATCATGTTCGCCTTGTCTCGATCGTGGGACTGTCAGGAATTTTGTGCGGAAGGCTGAACTAAGAACGTCTTTACGCGGCCCGGAGGGCGCCGGCCCTTTCCAAGTCCTGTGCCAGCAGGTCGCTCCGTCCCATAGCGCGGTGCACCTCTGACCTGCTGACATAGAGGTCCGGCTGTGTCGGGGCTATCTCGATGGCTCGGTCCATGTCCGCGAGCGCGAGATCGTACTGCTGTCGGTCGTACAGCGCTACGGCGCGATTGACCCTCGCTTCCGTACGATCGGGATCGAGCAGAAGGGCGGCGTCCAGATCACGAAGCTGCTGCTCGGCCGCCCCAAGCGAGTCGAGGACCTCCGCTCGCATAAGAAGAACGTCGACTTGGTCCGGATCAAGTTCCAAGCTCCGGTCGAACGCCTCGCGTGCCTCCTCGAGCTTGCCCATGCGCGCGAGACAGACGCCCATGTTGTGGAACACCTCTGGATATGGCGCACTGTACCGAATTGCTTCCGCATAGCGCTCCAGCGCCGCCCCCGGTTGCTCCGCCCGAAGCAGGAGGTTTCCGCTCTCGTTGTGGTACTCCGAGTAATATGGATCCATTTCGATGCTCAAGTCGTAGAAGTGCAGTGCCTCCTCCAACTCCCCGAGCATCGCGTAGACTTGAGCGGTGTTGTACAGCAGTACGGATCGGTGAAGCCGGTGCTCATCGTCGGCGAGCACACGATCGAGCAGCTCAAAGCCCGATCGGCACAGATCGATCGCGTCGCGCGGCCGTCCCTGTCTGACGCGCAGAAACGCGAGCCCGTTTTCTATAAACACGGAATAGAATGCGTGGTCCGCTGGTCTCATGAGGTCGCGGGCGGCGGAGATGTCGCCGCGTGCTGCGAGAAGGTGCTCCTCCGCGCGACCGACGTCCTTCTGAGCCGAGTAGCGCAGGTGTACCATGCCCAGGAGGTAGTGCATCTTGGCCCGGAGGTCCGGCCGAGACAGTTTGGGAGCGGTGGCATCCTCCACAAGGCTACGCGCCTCTTCCAGCCTGTCTGTCATCACGAGGCCCTGGAAGATGTTGCCGACGTAATTCCATCGGGCTTCTTGGTCCTCGCCGGCGAGTTCGTCGAGATGCGCAATGACGCGGTCGGCGAAGCTGCCGGACTCGTGATAATAGCCAAAGTGATTGTAGAGGCAGAGTGCGCGCAATGCGACCCGTGCGGCCGCCGTCTCGTCCTCGCGCCCCAGGTGATAGGCGATGAGCCCGGGATGGTGCTCCTCGATTAGGTTCATGTCGAGGAGGTGCTCCGGCCCACCATTAGCTATCTCTGCCGCTGCATTGATGTCGATCGGTGTAAGCGCGCGAGCGATGGCGCCGTCAGGATGTTCGATGCGGACGCCCGCCGTCGGCCCGCGCTGCGCTAGTTCAGCGACGAACCGGCGCGCGAGGTGCTGCGCGGCGTCCGAAGCGACCGGAACGACCACCACCTCCGCATTCGCGCGGGTGAGCGATCGCCACGTCAGAACGAGATCCACGAGGCCGTGGACGATTCGGTAGGCCCGGTCCACCGGGTAGTTGCGGGTCTTCTCCATACCGCTCGCAACGTCGGTGAGCGAAGCGTATTTCAGCGGAACCGCGTCCCGATGACGCCGCAGCACGAAGTGCAGTTCATAGGCGTGGCGGTCGATGACCTGCGCTGCGCCCAAGGATTTTAGGTCGAGGTACGCTCGCTCAATGAGATCCTCGACTCCGGCCCAAGCGCCACCGCGCTCGAAGCGCATGTCGAGAACGAACTTTTGCACCAGTTCTGAAGGATGTGACGTGCCTATCATCTTGAGATCCTCGATCCTCGACCTTTGAACTTCGGAAGGAGCCAAAGCAGAAGACCTAAAGCGACCAGCAGGGCCGAGATGCCAGCGAAGAGCGCCGCATCGAGGCCGCGTCCGGCAGGTGCCGCCGGATCGTGGATCGTGCGCCAAGCCCTTTCCGCGTAGCGCGCCAGCGTAGGCAGCACCACGAATAGCAGCGTGGCCAACGAGAGCACCCGACCGACGATCCAGAGAGACACGAAGCTCCTGACCATTCTGAGAAAGCGTGGCGGCGTGGCGGTGTCCTGGGGATAGCCGAAGCGACTGGCGGTGAGTGAGTGAATCGTGGCCGCGATGTACTCCCTCGCCGCACCATCCAGGTTCGGGTGCCCCGACCAGTTCGAGAGCAGGAAATACACGTCCGTTCGAAGAAACAAGTTGAACTGCCAAGCGACGGTGACGGCGATCTGGAGGACGAGTGCCTGCAGAAGCGCGATGGGGAAGTGCGGAGCGCCCATTAGGTGCAACGTCGTGATCAGGATCGTTACGGCCGACGCCACGAGCAGGTCGACGATCATGCCTGCCGCGAGGGGGAGGTAGCGCTGCTCGCGCGGAAGCGAGAAGATGCCGGATAGGTCTGCCTCGAACACGACATTCCAGAGACGGGTTCCAATGCCTAGATGGCTGGTCACTCCTCTACGAGCTGCCGCGAGTAGATGGCCGAGTTCGTGGAGGCCGGTCGCGGCCGAGGACAACGCGAGCAGAAGCACCAGCGTAGCTGCAAGGTGGTCCTCAATGAAGAAGGCGTCCGTGTGCAGGCGCGCCACCGGAAACCGGACGGCGCATGCCGCTGCGGTGACGGCGAGCAGGACGTAGGCCACTGCGGCGGGCCGGGAGAAGAAGAGTGCCGCTGTTCGGGGCGTGACTGAGAAGCTTATCGTGCGGGGTGGGCGCGAGACCGCGTTCGTCGGACTCGGCGCGCCCAACGGACGCACGAACCCGATCTCCTCGAGAGTGGCGACGAAGTCGACGACGTCGAACTCCTCGACATCCCTGCCGGCGCTCAGTTCTCGACGGATGTCGTCGGGCGTGGCACCGTCCCGAAGACGGTCGATCAGGCTTACGGCTTCCGGAGGAAACTGGTAGAACGCGCCGAGTTGTGGACTTCCGACCATGAAGGCGTCGCCTTCAGGTTGCACGGTCAGCGGAATGACCTCGTATCGTGCATCGCCCTTCACGGGCGAATCTGTCATCGACCAGCCATCCGGATCGGTGTGAACTGCGCGCTGGCGATCATCCATTTGGCGGACACGCGCCGCATGACGTAGGAAGCACGCATCAACATGGGCGGGCGCGGCGTTGCCTGGTCGGAGGGCGAGAACGCGAGTCGCACGATGACGATCCCGGTCGATCCGTCACGATGCATGACAGGCTCGGTCACGGTAACGACTGGTGCTGGTCGACGATTGGCTGGATCGTAGAAGCCAAGTACCGCCTCTCGACGGTCCACTTCCCCCACGGGAGAAACTTCAACGTAATCAGGCGTAAGCACATCGGCGAGTGCTTTTGGATCAAACCGGGCCTGGGCCTGAACGGCCGCCTCGATTACCGCAACCAATTCTGCATCGACACTCGTCGAAGCCGCTTCGGAATGCGACATCGGCGGGGCCTCGGGAAAGACGTGTGTATGAAGAAGCGCGAAAATACCAAGCGCGGTCACAGCAATGCCACCAGACATCATTTACTCCCGAATAAGTGAAAGCGCGCTCGAATTCACAACTGCATCAGAGCCGACGTATTCAAGCGGACGCTCCCCAGCTTTCCCTAGGAGGCGTCCGCTCTACACGGCTTAGTAGGGCCAGCAGACCCAGATTGGGTATGCGGCGACGGTAGTGGTCTTGAGCTCCTGGACCTTCACGATGGAGATCTTCTTCATTGTATCACTCCGCTTCTGGACGGACTATGATCATCGCCGGTGCGCCGCCCACGCGACGAGACGAAGGCCACCTTTTCGGCTCGAATAAGGCCGAAATATCTTGGCCAACTATGAGTGGCGAGTCTTGGCGGATTGGTAAAGGAGAATTTCCTTCATTATGAAGGAATGCCAAAACTTATAGGGTCGTGTCGTTTTGCAAGCGATATGCCTGCGTTCTTCGAACTTTACTTAAGAAATGTCACCACCAATGCAGCATCTTTACGCTCTCGAACTTAGCGAGGCCTTAATATTGCGATAGCGCATCCAATGGAAAGGATGGCCGCAGTGCCAAACGTTGTGATCGTCGTTACTATCTGCGTACCCGCTATGGCAAAAGCGGACTCTTTCTTGATCACCGCTCACGCGGGTCAACAAGTCACATGCTACCCATGCTACCCATGCTTTCTGCTACTTGTCGCTGCGGCGTTCTTTCGAACCTAAACACGAGGGAGTTTTCAGACTTTACAATATCTTTCGAAACGGCCGCGGCATTTCTACAAGGATGGTTGATTGGGAAGGCAGCCGCTATCTTGAAGCCCGTTCGCGATGACTGCGTGAGAGCCGGTGCGACTGCGTGGGTACACGTTGACTTAAAAATCTACATATGGCGTATTAAACGGATGACCCGCAAACGCCGGCCCTCCGGGCAGATGCTTTCGCTCCTCGCCGCTCTGATGACGGAGCCGCTGGCGTGGCGGCATGGCTATGACTTGATGAAGGACACCGGCCTGTCGTCGGGCACGCTCTACCCTTTGTTTATGCGTATGACCGAACAAGGCTTGGTCGAGGCCGAATGGCAGGAACCGGCCCGGCTCGGGCGACCGGCGCGCCACGCCTATCGGCTGACCGCGACCGGCGTCGCTCTTGCCAGTTCGATCGTGCCACAAGCCGGCACTGCGTGCGGGTTGTCGTTCGCATGACGGCCGGTGCCGCGGAGCTTGTGATGACGCTGGCTCTGCGTTGCCTGCCACGCGACGGCAGCGAATGGGGGCAGGCGATGTCGGCGGAGTTCGATCTGGCTCGGCGTGATGGCAAGGCGCTCGGCTTTGCCTGCGGGTGCCTGATCGCGGCATGGCGGCGGCTGCCTCACCACGCCGAAGGGCGGATTGCGGTGGTGAGCCACGCCCTTGTACTCGGGCTGATCGTGCCGATCGCCACCTTCCATCTTGGCTGCGCCTTCTCCGGCGCCAGGTTCATGCTGTCCGGTTTCGACCACTATTATGCCATGCTGATGGCCAGTGGTGCGCGGGGCCGGATTTTGGCCGATGCCTATGTCACGGCAACCCCGGCGTTGACGGTTCTGCTGCTCTTGCTCGGCTCGGCGCATCTGGCTGTCGCCTGGTTCCTGCTTGATGGACGATGGCGCAGGGCCGCGATCCTGTGGTTGGTGGCGACGATCATCGCCGTACTGATCGTCCATATCATTGCCACCGCCATCCCGAATGCTCGCGGCAGCGCGATACAGTTCGCGGCGCTGGCGATCGAGTTGGCTGCGATCCCGCTACTGGCAGGGTGGCGGAAGGCCCGCGCCGGCTCATCTCACTGGAAGGAAGCTTGATGAAGACGTTGGTCATGGTCGCTGCGCTCGCCACCACGGGTGCGGCGACGCCAAGAATGGAAGGCGCTCGCCTTCAGGCCGGTTCGACCTGCTACGCGATCGTCGCCGGCGACAGGACGATCGGCTCGACGTTGCAGACGATCACGGCGTCGCGCGTCGGTGGGAAGCAGGTGTGGGATGTCGTCGTGCATCAGAAGCTCAGCAACGGCGCCTTCGACATGCGGGATCATTTCGTCGTTGATCGCAAGACGCTATTGCCAATCAGAATGGATAGCCAGCGCGGGCGGGAACGCACCGAAAAAGGCTGGCACCGGATCAGCATCAAATATGGCGCGCATGGCATCAGCGGGACCAAGGAGACGGTCACAGGCTCGACACCGTTGAGCGTGGCGCTGACGGGCCCAACCTGGGACGGCAACCTGTGGGGGCTTACCTTCGCCGCGCTGCCGCTAAAGGAGGGCGGCACCTACGCCGTTCCTTTCTGGCAGTACGACAAAGGCTTCGGCACCTTCACCGCACGGGTTGCCGGTAGTGAGGACGTGGACACACCATCGGGCAAGGTACCGGCCTGGATCGTCGAAGTCGGTGACGATCCGGCGCAACTCGCGCGCTACAGGATCGCGAAAGCAACGCGGCAGGAGTTGGGATATGCAGCTGGTCCGAGTGGTCAGCGCTTGGGCGGCATTTGCCAATGATCAAAAGCCTCTCGCTCGACGAACGTCCTGATCTGACGACCGCACGCTTGATTCTGAGGCGTCTCAAGGCTGGCGATATAGAGCTACAAATAACCTGTCGGTGGCGGACCACGCATCGTGCATTAAGGTAGATACCCGGCCAAAGCTACGACGGTCCCCACGGTAGGAAAGCGCTTGATGACCGAGCTGACATTTGTGGGAAGGAAAGGAGGACGGAGCTATCGGTGAGAGGCGTCAGCCATCGATCCCGATGACGCTTTCTTGCTCTGCACAAATGTGCTACAAATAGAGTAGCAAGAGGTGCGTTTCATGGACACCGTTACACGTGCTAACGCCGATCAACCAGAGACTGTACCAACAGTTGAGGTGAAACTTCGCGCGCGAAATTGGTTATGGCGTCCTCTCCATGCCAGACTATGGTGGTTCGGGGCCGGTCTATACTGGTCTGGGATGGTGACATCGCATTATGTCCGATCACTGAGCGATTTCTACTCGACGGCGTTTTCGGGCTGCCTCAACGTTGCGTTTTACCCGCCGGTCATCCTGATGATCCTCAGCATCGGATATATTCGAGCCAAGCTAGACAAAGGGGACTGGGTGCTGACCGCACCAGATCCGTCGAGGCAGCAACCTGAACGGTCGGTTGGCGGCTTTCTTGATCCCATGGCTGATCCACTGGATCCGCGGTCACCAAGATATTGGGACCAATGAAGCGGAAAACTAGCCTATTTATCGCGCCTACTTTTGAACGCTGGGTCGCCATCAGATAAACTGTTGGGTAAATCGTTCGAGAACCGACCACGATCCAACAACGACGACTGTTCGATTGACGTTAGTGGCGCTGTCAAATCGAATGTGGCACGCGCTGAATCAGCTTGCTCGAGATATCGGTTCCGCAGGCCATTTTCACCAAGGGTCCGATGGCTCAGTTCCGTTATGAATGCCTCCTCTGGGCGCCCGGATCTGGCCGCCGCTCGTTCTGCTCCGGCGATAGCCTCTCGAACATCATAATTAACAATGTCGAGCGTAGATCCAGCGTTCTCTCTCGTCCCACCACGATCGGCACTGGTGAAACCAATTCGTCCTTCTGCACCGCCCGTCATCGAATTGCCGCCAGCCTTGCTGCCCCCGGCGCCTCTGACTGCGCCAGCAGAAATATTCGCGTTGATGTCCGTTCCCATGAACGCGCTGTCTTCCGCGTTCCTGGCGATATTCCTTGACCATCCAGTTTGCGCCATCACCGCCTGCACATCGCGCTGGATCGTATCGGCGACCTGCGGCTTGAGCCGCCAGTCGCCCTTGCGGTCCATCTCGAACCCGCCGCGCAGCCAGTTGGCCATCGCGGCATGGCCTTCCGCGCCGCCGCCGAGGAAATGTTCGATCGTATCCGGCCCGGCCTGCTTGCCCGCCTCGAATCGCGTGCTGGTGTCGTTCCGAGCCGAGCGCGAATAGCCGGTGCTGCTCGACACCAGCAGGTCGTTGTGGGCGAAGCTGAAGCGGGCGTGACCGCCGTTCGCCACCGCGCCGAGCTGGCTCCCGTTGATCAGTCCGGCCTTCCACATCGCCGCGGCGGTCTGCGGGGTCAGATTGAGGCTGAGGTCGCCGTTTTGGTCCATCGCGATCTGCCGCTTCGACAGGTCGATCCCGTTCTCGTGGAGCAAACCCTGCATGCGGGTCAGCCGCTCACCATCGACGATGCGGGTCAACCGGTCGTTGCGGGCGCGATCGGCAATGCTCGCCGCGCCGCCTTCCGCCATATCGACCTGATTGCCGGACGTGCGGGTCAGTGCCTGAATGAAGCTGTCGAGCCGCGACGCCTCGCGCACCGAGACGCCGGCGACCTCCGCACCTTCGGCGAAACCGGCATTGTCCGCCTGCCGCCGCTGCTCACCGATGCGCGCCGCCGAGCGGGTACCATCGTGACCGACTTCGCGCTGCGCATCGAGCTTGCCGGCGCGTTCGGCGACGTCGTAACCGGCGGTCTGACGGGTACGGGCATAGATGCTGGTACCTTCACGCGCTGTCTCCGCGGTGGCGCCGTCAGCGGTGCCGACCTGAGTCGCGGCGGTATAGGTTTCGAGCGCCTTCAGCACCTGCGCCTCGTTGCGCCCGGTCGCTCGGCCGAGCTGCCCAATCGCTGACGCACGCGCCTCGCCTGACAGGGCGGTGATGAACCCGATCCGCCGCGAGGTTTCCTCGACAGGCAACCCCAGCATCGCGGCGGCGCGGCGATGCCCGGCATTGCCGCCGGTCCGCCATGCCTGCTCGGTCGCGACATTGCCGCGCTCGGTCGCGGTGACATGCCCGCCCGCCTGGTCGCGCCGGCCTTCCATCGCGCCGACGTTGACCTCGGCGCCGGTCAGGTCATTCCGGAGCATCGCCTCCTGATCGAAGGCGTTGGCGGAGAGCTTGGCGAACGTCGGATCGGCAGATGCCTGCGCGATCACGGTCGAGGCTTTCAGCGCGGCATCCTCCGGCGAATAGCCGGCCCGCTGG
Source organism: Sphingomonas sp. 2R-10 (assembly GCF_030062225.1). NCBI lineage: Bacteria > Pseudomonadati > Pseudomonadota > Alphaproteobacteria > Sphingomonadales > Sphingomonadaceae > Sphingomonas > Sphingomonas sp. 2R-10. The sequence continues at coordinate 52,556 of NZ_JASCXF010000026.1, read as the reverse complement.
AAGTGCCGCTCGGCACCTTGCCGCATCATGTCATAGGCACGGTTGTCGCCGAACGCCTTCCACTGCGTCATTCCCTGCGCGAAGGCGGCGAACGCGCGTTCCCCTTGTTGGCCCTGACCGAAGTAGCTGGTGCCGAGAGTTCGCAGTGCATCCTTCTCGGCGAAATTGTGGATCGCGGTGGTGGCGGCATTGGCGCGGATCGCCTGTGCCACTGCCGGGTCGTTCGGATCGCGACCGCGCAGGGCAGGGGAGAGGCCGCCCAGTTCGCGCGCGCTATCGAGCCCGCCCATCCCGATCGCCGCCATGCCGGGCATACCGCCGCCATGTTCGCCGAGTACCGTATCGGCGGCCCCGAACGCCCGCGTCGCGCCGAACGTCGAGCGCTCGCCGAAGTCGCCGAAGCTCGATACCGTCGCCTTGCGCGAGAAGGTGCCGCCGGCAGACGCCTGTGCCTCCAGCGCCGAGGCATAGCCCTCGCGCGTACCGACGCCGGCCGCGGCGGCCGAGCCCTGCGCCTGCGCCTGGAGCGAGCCGCTGGTGAGCGCGGTGAACACGTTGCCCGAGAAGCGGAAGACGGTGAACACGAATGCCCCGGCCAGGCCCGCGGCCGCGGTACGGAAGCTGCCGAACACTGCCAGCGCCTTCATCGCTGCCGAGGGCGCGAGTATCCAGGCATTGGCGCCGAGATGGTTCGATCGCATCTCGGCAAGCGCCGCCATCGCGCGACCGAGCGTCAGCTGGTAGATGCCGGCATCGATCACACCCCACAGCGCGACGAACACGAAGAGCCCGAGCGCAAAGGTCGCGACGCGCAGGTTGATCGGGGTCAGGATGAACAGCATCGCGATCGGGACCATGAACAGCATGATCGCGAAGACGGTGGCACGGATCGTCGGCATCCACTCGTTGGCGACCGACATGGTGGCGAGGCCGTTCGAGATCATCGCACGATTGGCCATCGTCCGCGCCGCCGCGGCGGGACTGTCCTCGAACAGCACGTCGCCGACGGTGCGGCCGAGCAGCACGTCGGTCAGGAAGCCCTGCAAGGACAGTGGGGTTCCCATCATCATGCCGCCCATCTGGCCGAGCCGCTGGCGGCAGCGGGCGAGCTGGCCGGCGTCGGCGATCGCATAGCCGGTGCGCTGGCAGATCTGGCGGGTGTAGTCGTCGAACAGCGCCGGATCGGCGAGGCGGCTGGAGATATGCTCCCACGCCTCGGTGCAACTGACCGTCCGTCCGCCCTTCTCGGCCGCGGTGTAGATCGTCGAGAAGGTCGCCGGTCCCGCCATCGCGGCAAAGGCGGCGGGCAGGTCGGTGGTGGTGCGGAACAGCGTGTCGTCGTCGATCCCATAGGCGGGCGACACCCGCGCGACCGGGTAGCAGCGCCGCGCATAGTCGCGGATGGTCGTGTCGAGGAAGCTGTCGGTCATCGGCCCTGTCGGCGAGACGGCGTTGAGGAACAGGTCGAAGCTATTCCCGCCCGCGCCCATTTCGAGCTTGGCGTTCGGATCGAGCGTGTTGTCGTCGATCGTCTCGGCCAGCGCGCGCTCCATGAGGTTGGTGGCGCCCGCCACCAGCACGATCAGATTGGGGACGTTGCCGACCGGCTGATAGGCGTTGCGGACCCGGTCGTAGACATGGACGGTGCCGGTGGTGGCGATCAGCCCGACGAACAGCCCGATCCCGACCAGCATCTGGAAGCCGTAGGCGACGAGGCCCATGCCCTGTCCGCGGACGCTGGCGATGACCGCACCGAGTGCGATTCCGACGACCCCGACGATGAGGACGAGCGTCATATAGCGCGGATCGGCGAAGATCATCGAGACGAGCCGGAAGGCGTCGATCGTCTCGGCGAACCCGTCCCAGGTATGGAAGCTGGCGTTCATGGGGATCAGCGCCGTGCGTCGGCGCCGGCCGCGTCGCGCGCGTCGCGGTCGCGCTGGCGGACGAGACCGGCATAGTTGGCCGAGAGGTTGGTGGCACCGAGCGCTGCGACGTAGCTTTGGCGCATCTGCGCGCGCTGGCGCAGCACCTCGTCGCGAAGTCCGCGCAGCTGTTCCATCCCCTTGGTCAGGATGCGGGTCTGGCAAAGGTTCGGGCTGGCGGCATCGACCGCGCCGGCGGCGTCGGCGCCGCGCTCGGCGTTCGACAACGCGAAGTCGATCGTCCGGGTCAGGTCGTTGAGCATCTGATAGGCCAGCGTCAGCGCAACGAGTTCGTCGGTGTCGCCGATGACGGAGTCGGTCACGCCTTCACGGACACCCCATTCGAGCATCCGGTAGATCGGCAGGGTGCGGACATTGGCGACGAACTGGCGTTCTTCGGTGGTCAGCGCGGCCTTCGTGCGGATTTTGGTTGCGATCGCCTGCATCCGGTCGCGGGCGAGGACGAGCGCGCCGCGGCCCGAGCCGTCGCGCGCGCAGTCGCCCGCAGTGGCGGGAATGTTGAGCGCGCGGCGCTGGACGCGTCCGGTCAGGAAATCGTCGGCAGACTCACCGTCCTGGCGCGGGCAGGCCGGTATGGCGGCGAATACCGGCACCTTGTCGGTGTCGGACCAGCGCATATAGACGTCGCCGACCCGCGCGCGCATCACGCCTGCCCAGTCTCCGGCACCGACGCGCGCGGCGGCATGCGCGAGCAGCGAGCCGGTGCGGAAGATGTCGGTGACCTCGCGCGGGCAGTTGGCGAGCGCGTCCTTCAGATCCTCGGTCGGATTGCCGCGGTTGGCCTGAATCTTCTCGCGGCTCTGCTGCCAGCTCTTCGCGAAGCCCTGACGCACCGACTTGTAGCCGGTCATCTCCTCGACCACGCCCGACATGTTGTCGTCGCCCCTGGCGATCTGGACCATGCGGTTGGCGAGGCGGCAGTCGTTGACCTGAATCGAGTTCAGGTAATTGGTCGCGGCTTCCATCTTCGAGATGATGTTGCCCATCTTCTCGTCGAGCGTCTCGAGCAGATACTGGAAGGCGACCGCGGGGGCGGCCTGGAGGATCGTCTCGAGCTTCTGCACGAGATAATCGGGATCGAGGAACGACATGCCGCCGAGGAACATGTCGATGCCGCCGCAGCCCGCCTTCACCTTGGGCAGGGTGAGCGACATCAGATAATCGTCATGGACGTCGACGTGGCCCGACATGCCGCTGGCGGTGACATAGCCGCGCGCCTGGTCCTCGAAGCTGCCCGGTTGCGTGTAGGTGACGTTGTCGAACCAGCTTTCCGCCCAGCTCTGCGCATGGGCGGGCGCCGTGACGCCGCATGACAGGAGGACGGTGCAGGCGGTGGCGCTCAAATAGGCGATACGGGGCGACATGCTGATGATCCTCATGGGAGATCGTAGTAAGAAAGGATGGGAACTACGGTCAGTCGACGACTGCAATTAACCTTGCAAATCGGGAGCGATATTCCGTAAATGCGATGATGATCGAGCGACGTATCAATACCGAACTCGTCGATCGGCTCGACCAGGTGCCGGCCGTCGCGCTGCTGGGACCGCGCCAGGTCGGCAAGACAACGCTGGCGCTCGAGATCGCGGAGGCTCGTCCCTCGCTGTATCTCGATCTCGAATCCGAAGCCGATCGCGCCCGCCTCGCCGATCCCGAGCATTATCTCGCCGGCCACGAGGACCGGCTCGTCATCCTCGACGAGGTGCATCGCCTGCCGGGGCTGTTCCAGACGTTGCGCGGCCTGATCGATCGCGGGCGCCGCAAGGGACTTCGGACCGGTCGGTTCCTGTTGCTGGGGTCGGCCTCGATCGATCTGCTGCGTCAATCCGGCGAAAGTCTGGCAGGCCGGATCAGCTATCTCGAGATGCATCCCCTCGATGCGGGCGAGGTGCCGATGACGGAGACCGGGCGGCTGTGGGCGCGGGGCGGCTTCCCGGACAGCTATCTGGCATCCGACGAACGCGCGAGCCAGCGCTGGCGACAGGACTTCATCCGCACCTATCTCGAGCGCGACGTGCCGATGCTGGGACCGCGGATCGCCGCGGAGACGCTGCGGCGCTTCTGGACGATGCTGGCGCATCATCAGTCCGGGCTGCTCAACGCCGCCGAATTCGCGCGGGCGCTCGGCGTCGATGCCAAGACCGTAGCTGCCTATCTCGATCTGCTCGTCGACCTGCTGCTCGTGCGCCGGCTCGAGCCTTGGCACAGCAATACGGGCAAACGGCTGGTCAAGTCGCCGCGCGTCTATGTCCGCGACAGCGGGCTGGTCCATACGCTGCTCGGGCTTGCGACACCCGATGACATCCTCGGCCATCCGGTGGCCGGGGCGAGTTGGGAAGGCTTCGTGATCGAAAGCCTGATCGCGACCGCACCGGAGGGGACGCGGCCGAACTTCTATCGCACGGCGGCCGGCGCCGAGATCGATCTGCTGCTGACCTTGCCGGGTGGTCGCATCTGGGCGTTCGAGGTCAAGCGTAGCACCGCGCCCAGGGTCGAGCGCGGCTTTCATCATGCCTGCGCCGATCTGGCGTCGGAGCGTCGTATCGTCATCTATCCGGGTACCGAAGCCTATCCGTTGGGGGAAGGAATCGAGGTCATGCCGCTCGTGCAGGCCTGCCGATCGCTGCTGGATCGACACTGACACCCTAGCGGTCATCGTGCCCCTCCCGCACCGACGATCCCGGTGAACTTGGCCATGGCGCGCAAGCCCGTCTGCGGCGGCAGGCCGGTGAGCATCCGCGCCGCCAGCCAGGCGTTACGCGCGATGTTGGCATCATGGTCGGTGCCGACCGCGATCGGCACGATGCGGGTCGGATCGGCGATAGGGCGCACCCAGATGACGGGATGCCCGACCCAGGGGAGGCCCAGCCGCCCGGAGCGCAGCAGCGCCTCATCGCGACCGAGCACGCGGACCTGCCAGCCGTAACGCGCGCGAAAGGCGGCGAGTCTGGTCCATGCGTCGGCGCACGGGACGCAGCCGGGGGCGGTGGTCATCTCGATCGTGAACAGCGGAGCCTGTGCGCGTAGCGAGGCGGCGAAGTCGGGCGGGAACGCGCGGGTCACCGGCACGCGGGCGAGCCATGCCCGCATGTCGGGAACGGTCGCGACCGGGTGGATCGCGGCGCGGCGCGCGACGTCCCGCTGTGGCACCTGTGCCGATGCGGACACCGCCGTGCCGAGGGCGAGCGCAATCAGGGTGAAGCGCACGCTCATGGCTCGCGGCCCTCCGGCGCTGCGGCAGAGGCTTCGTCCACGCCGCCACTAGCGCTGACCGGGCCGTTGGCGAGCGCGTCGAAGAAGCCGCCTTCCTCGCCCGCACCGGTCAGGAACTGCTGCGGGCGGATGTCGCCGGTGAGCAGCTTGACCGCCTGATAGGCGGTCTGGGAAAGGCCGGGATAGGCTTCGACGCCGGTCGCGATCACCATCCGCTGGGCTGACCCGCGGCGGATCACCATCGTCGTCGGGGTGACCGAGACCCCGAACCGCGCGCCCAGGTCGGGGCGGCGGTCGAGGTCCATCAGCGTGACCTGCCAGCCGGTCTCCTCGCGGAGCCGCTCGATGATCGGCCACTGGACGCGGCAGTATCCGCAGGACGAGCGCGAGAACATGACGAGTGCGAACTGGCCGGCATGGGCGCGGAGGTAGGCGAGCCGGGTCGCCTCCTTCATCACGCCCATCCGGTCGCGCGCCTCGCCGACCATCGGGTTGGCGCTGCGGGCGTTCAGTTCGGGATGCTGGAGCATCGCGACCTGAGTGACGCCGGCGAAGGCACGCGCCTTGCGGCGCGCGAAGTCCTGGAGTTTCCAGAAGTCGGCGACCGCATCGACCGTCAGCACGGTCGCGGCATAGTCGCGCTGCGCCTCGATCAGCTTGCGGATTTTGGGCGGGGTCCAGGTCGCCAGCTCCGCCATCGGCGGGATGACCGGCTTGACCAGCTCGTCCGGTTCGACCTTTTCCGCCGGCTTTGGTGGTGCCTGATACCACCAATAGCCGCGCTGACCGCCGGTCGCGCTCGCTTGCGCCGAGGCGTTGCCGGAAGCGAGCACTGCGAGCGTTGCCGCCGCGATCTCGATCGCGCGGCTCACAGCACCCGCTCCATCCGGGTCAGCCGATCAATGGCCACCGGCCCGTAATAACGGCTGTCGAACCCGCTCTCATGGGCGGAGCCGACATAGATGGTGCCGGGCAGGATGCGACCATTCGACGGACGCCAGTGATCCAGCCGGCGGCCGCCGTACGCGCGTGCCTTGCTGACGCCGAGCAGCCGGCCGTTGCAATAATACCAACCGTCCATCGCGCCGCCGGTCAGCGATGGGTTCTCTACCATGCTGATCCGGTCGCCGGGAAAGCAGAGCGCATATTTGGTGACGTTCACCGGCTTCGGACCCGCGATCGGGTGCGACAGACGGAAGGAGACTAGATCGCCGCGTGCGATCGGACCCGGTGCCGCGCGTACCGCCCAGGCGTCGATCGACGGGCTCATCACCCAGGTGACCTGCGGGATTGCCCACCACGCGGCGAGGCCGACCGGCAGGACTATGCCCAAGCCCTTCCGCAACCGATCGGGGCGGGGCGGCTCGCCCAATCCGGCGCTGCCGAGCGCGACGGCGGCGCGCAAGGGCAGCAGCTTCACCTCGGGCCAGAGCGCCTTACCGGCTTTCCAGACGGCGACGAGCATCGCGAACCTCCTGTGTTCCGCCCAGACGGGCATATTCATCGAGCAGGCCGGAGAGCGTGGCGTCGCCGTAGACGACATGGGTGCCTCGCGGGCTGCCCTCCTCGCGCTCGCAATAGGGGCGGGTCGGATCGCCGGGGATCATCGCCAGCGCGGGCACGCGGGCGATGCCGTGCTGGCGGAAGACGAGCGGATCGACGATCACCTGCACGGCGCGCATCGCACAGGACGGACCCGAACAACCGGCGTCGCGGCGCAGGATCTCCGCCGATAGCTTCGCCATCGGCGCGACGCGGGTCATGCCGCCCGGCATGCCGCGGAAGGCAAGGACGCCGCCGACGCGTTCGAGCTGGCCGGCATAGGTGCGCAGCATGGTGACCGGCATCGAGGAGGAGACGAACAGCACCGGTACCCAGCCGGTCCCGCCGGGTGCCACGACGCCTGCGACCGCGGCCATGTCGGGCGCATCGAGCCCGAGCGCCTGGCCGAGCCGCTTCGCCATCGCGTCCCGCTGGCTGACCAGCGCCTCACGGCCCTTCGTCAGGCCGGCGCGGGCACGATCGTCCATTCGCGGCGATGCCTGACGCCGCCGCATGGCGTCGATTGCGCGGCGCTGGCTGGCGGCATCAGGTGCGGAGGGCAGCGTCGGCGTCCTGCCAGCCTCGGCCGTGCGCCGCGCCGTCGCCGCCCGCAGGCGTTCCATCGCCGCGGCGCCTTCATCCGAGACGCGCGGCCGCGCGTCCTGTGGCGGGGCAGGCGGAACCTGCGCGGCGGCGCTGCCGGCGAGCAGCAGCACGCTACTTGCCCATCGTGCGGGAGTACGCATTGATCCGCTCCTTCATGTTGGACTGGATCGAGCCTTGCGAGCGGGCTTCGATCTCGGTGTAATATTCGGAGAGGTCCATCCGGCTGAAGTCGAGTGCCTGGAACTCCTCCGCGGTGAAGCCGCGGCAGAAGGGCTTCTTCGGCGTCCCCCAGCCGAGGCCGGCGAAGGACTTGAGTTGCGGTCGCCCCTGTTCCTGGATGATGCGGCCGAGCCTGGTGTTGAAGCAGCACTGGCCGCGTGCCTTCTGGACACAGAAACCCAAGATCTTCGAGGTGCAGTACTCGCCGACCTCGTGGCACATGCCCGACCCCTTGAGCATGCCCACCTCCATGTCTTGGCTGTCGCAGCCCTGGAGCAGCACCTCGACCATCAGGTTGATCGCGACGCTGATCGCGAGGCTGGTCGGGTCGATGCCTATGATGAGCGCGCGGGCGCCGGTCGAGGCGGCCTGTGCCGCCGTCGCCCCGGCCTGAAACGCGGTGTAGGCGGCCTTCATGCCGGTGAAGACGCCCTTCGCGACCGCCACCGTCGCGCCGGCCGAGGACAGCGCCGAGCCGCTCCCGTCCTTCACGATCCTGCCCTTGTCCTTGCAGCAGTTGGTGAAGGTCGTGGAGAGCCCGGCGGTGCGGCAGCGCACCGCGCGGCCGGAGAAGATCTCGATGGTGCCGGTGCAGTTGCCCGCGGCATCGACCGGTCCGTTCGCCGGCGTGCCTGGATCGTCGACCACCGGCTCGGTCTCGACGCCGCCGCCGGGTGTGCCCGGGAGCGTGCAGGCATGCGGCGAGCAGGTCGGCGTCGCGCCGACCGTCGGCGCGGCGCAGGCGAACTGGACACCGAGCGGGCAGGCATAGGTGCCGGCCGCGTCCGCGACGCAGGCGACACGGTCGATTGGACACTGCGCACCACCGCCTGCCATCGCATCGCAGATGGAGGTCTCGCCTTCGCCCGATGCATCGCCATCGCCGTTGCGGTCGGCGGCGCAGATCTGCGCGTGGACGGGTGAGCAGGCGAGCACGGCGGTGAAGCCGGTCAGCGATGCCAGCGCCAGCCGATGCGGGAGCAGCCAGCGGTTCATCGCGGCGCACTCGTGCAGACGAGGTCGGCGCCGCCGAGGCGCACGGTCTGCATCATCACCGCGGCTTCGGGGAAGTCGTCGAGGCAGCCGCACGGCGAGACGATCGTCTCGCCCGGACCGGCGGGACAGACATTCTCCGTCGTGCAGGCATGATAGAAGGTCTGCCAGCCGGTCGGATCAGTCTGGCGACTGCCGATGACGCCGTCCGGCACGGCGGCGGTGTTCACGACGGGCGCGCGGGTCTTGCACAGCGTTTCACACGCCGGCACCGATGCGCGTGGCGGTAGGCCGAAGACGCGGGTCGAGGCGGTGGTGCTGCCGTTGCTGGCGCGCGTGCGATCGGCGAGCATCGTCTCGGTCGAGCGGTCGATGATATAGGCGGCGCGGCTCATATCCGGCTCGGGCGTCACGCCGCTATCGCTGATGCAGCTGTAGCGGCGATCCTTCAGGAAGAAGTCGCGCGTCAGGCCGAGCGAACAGGCCCCTGATCCAAAGCTGCGCGTCTGCGGCAGCGCCCGCAGGCCGGTCACGACGCTGCCGCGAACCGTCGCGATGTCATCGACGCGCTCGTCGGTGAGGCGGCAGGCCTTATCAGCGGCATAGCCTGCGCACAGATCGACCACCCGTTCGGTCGACCGGCAGGTCAGATCGAGCGTCGCGGCGATCTCGGCGAACGCCTCGCCTTCGCCGCCGACCGCGATGCGCAGCCAGATCTCGTGATCGCCCCGCGTCATATACGGTGTCAGGTCGACATCGGGCGCGCTGCGCCATGTCCTGCCGCGCTCGCATTTGCCCGGCGGATTGCCGCTGCCGGTCCAGTTCGCGGGATCGGACAGCACCAGCCGACCGTCGATGCGCAACTGCATCCAGTCGTCCATGAAATAGCGCGAGAGCCTGACCGAACGCAGGCGATCGACATCGCCGACGCGCAGGGTCATGCGGAAGTCGAATAGGCGACAGCTACCGCCCCTGAGGCTGTCGTCTGTCGGCGATCCGAGCTGGAACAGGCGCGTGTCAGGTGTGGGCGCGAGCGTCGCGTACGCGCCAGCAATCCTCGCGATGATGTCGTCGGCGCTCACCTCGGCGACGCGCACCTCGCGCTCGACCGTGCAAGCGCGGGTCTGCTCGACCTTGCCACGCCCCGTCGCCGAGCCGGCAAGCGACTGGAAGACCGAATTCGTCCGCGATAGCACGAATGCATCGGGCTGAATCGTCGCCGGGTTGGCGCGATAGGTAGTGGCGGCGAGGCCGGGCGATGCGGCGCAGGCTGTGGTGACCGCGCCGGTGTAGCGGATGACTGGCCCGTCAATGCTGGCCTCGGCGACGCCGATGCGCGGATCGACGCTGGTCAGCGCGCCGACCACGCCGCCCCCAAGGTCCTTCAGCACCGACGGAAGATTGCCCATGACGAGGTTGGCGCCACAGCTGGCGTTGATGCAGTAGCAGCCTGCCAGCCGTGTTAGATCGACCTCGGTCAGCTTCACCGCGCCGCCAGCGGCGATATCCCAGCGATAGCTGCGGCAGGCGTTCCACGTGCCGGGCTGGCAGGCGACGACGCCGTTGGCGCAGATGCCCGACACCGGCATCGGTGCGGTGAAGCTGGTATCGAAGCGACCATCGAGGTCGACGTCGCGCGACACGGTGAGCCGACCGATGTCCCCGGTCGCACCTGGCTGGACCATTATCTCGAGCATCGTCGCCGAGCGCTTGCAGGCGATCTCGGGGGTGAAGCGGGTGCGCTCGTCGACGGTCGCGACCGGCTGACCGGCGAGGCCGGGCGTCACATAGTTGCGGCGGAGCGCCTCGCTGTCGCCCGAGCGCTGGCGCGATGCCTTCGCCGCCGTGCGCGCGCGATCCTCGATGCCTTGCGCGCTCGCATTCATACCCGAAAGCACGAAGACGGCACAGCTGGCCAGCACGACCGACGGACGGCGGAGCGGGGAGGGGGTGCCCGCCGCCGCCGGCCGTGCTGGTGGAGCGACGCCGATGAGGGGGATCATCGACGCCGCCCCGGCTCCATGCGTGCCCGGACAGCCACCATGGCTGGGGCGGGCAGGCCCGGGCAATTCCGGGACACGCACGAAGGGGGGCAAGGGGGTGAGGGGTGATTGCCGCTCAGGGCGTGAATATGCCGGCACAGCAGATCACCTTTTCGAAGAGCATGAACTGGGCGTTGTCCTTGCCCGGCGCGTGCTTGGCGCTGGTCCACAAGGATCCGGGTCGGCCGATGTTGACGCACTGGCCGCCCTTGACGGGTTCCATCAGCTGGAGCTTAAGCCGTGACTTGGTCCAGATCGGCTGCGGCCGGAACGAGCAGCCGTCCTCCGACGAGATGGTCAGCGCGCCGAGCCGCCCCATCAGGAAGGTGCCGCGCGCGGCGAGCCCGGCCCAGGCTTCGACCGAGTCCCCGAAATGAATGTCGCCGGCGATCGGGTAGGTCGCGCCCCACGATCCCATGCACCAGAACAAGGGGTCGATGACCTTGCCTGCCGCAGCCGCCGCGCTGTCGGCCATGCAGGCGAGCCCCGCGGCCGGGTTACCGAACAGCACCGCCTCGGGCTGGACGATCGCGCCCAATGTCGCCGACTGCCAGGTCGGCAGCAGCTCGGTCATCATCGCGACGTCGAAGCCGTCATCTTGCGAACACGGCAGGTCGGTGAACAGGTCGAGCATCTTCCAGACCGGCGCGACGTAATAGTGCATCTGCGCGAACAGCTTGCGGGTGTTGGTCCCGTCCGAGATGCTGGTCTGGCTGCCCTGGAGGCGCCCGTGGGTGTTCATGATGTCGGCACCCAGCGCCATCATGCAGCCCGGCTCGGTCACCACGTCGACCATGCGGTTGGGCGACCAGAAGCTGACCTTCACCCCGAAGGTGAAGGTCGCGCCCTTGCGGCAGGCGCATAGCGGCCTGGCGGCGGTCTGCGCGTCGAGCGCCTTGCCCAGCGGATCGGAGGGACCGACCTTCACCCCGCCGATGGTGATCGGGAAGATGCAGGTCCAGCGCACCCTGGTGATGGGGTTGAAGGCGCCGCTCTCGCACTTCGACGCGTGCGCGGGCGTGGCTGGCGCGAGGAGCGACAGCGCGATGCCTGCGGCCCCGGCGCGAAGGGCGACGATGAGCCGGGTCATCGCGCCGCCCCCATGCGATCGATCCGCACCTCGGTCAGTTCGAGCTTCTGCCCGGCCTGCCGAACGATGACCGGCGCGACCGTCAGCCCGAGCCGCTCCTTCACCCGTGCCTCGAGCAGGAAGATCGGCCGCTGCGCCTTCTCCGACAGCGCGATCGGATCGGCGCCCTTGCCCGCGGCGAGCAGGATGAAGTCGGTCGGCTTGGCCTGGGCCAGTGCCCAGCCGAGATCGCGCGGGGTGACGACGACGAGCCGCTGCGGCAGCGTCACATAGCCGAGCGGATTGAAGGTGAAGCCCTTGGGGTAGACGATGCGGCCATCGGCACCGCGGATGTCGAAGCTGAGCGTATGGAACGGCACGACGCTGCGCACCCGCGACTGCGGGGCGGGCGCGAGGCTGGCGGCTCGCATCGCCGACCAGCGCTCGCGCGGGCCGAAGCGGGATGCGATGTTCGCCGGCTGGCGACCGACGCGAGCTTCGATCTCGGTCAGTGCGTCCTGCTCCGCGATCGGCCAGGTGCGTCCGATCGTCGTCGTCTCGGCATGGACCGCCGCGGCGATCGTGGTCGCCAGCGCGCCCACGCCGATGATCCGCAAGATGGCGAGGGGCTCAACGGCCATGGCGCGACCTCCACGGACGATCGTGATCGCTGCCGTCGCCGACGATCGCGACGAGGGTGGACAGAAGCGCCAGCAGCGTCAGCGCGAGAACGAGCGGCCACGCCGTGGCGGCGAGCAGGTTGCCGCGCAGGAGCAGCAGCGACTGGGTGAGCAACAGCCCCTGCGCGCCGACCAGCAGCCGCACCGCGCCCTGGCCGGGATGAGCGGAGAGGATACCGTTCATCGCCGCCACCATGCCCGGAGGCTGGCATGTACCTGACTGACACAAGGCGGAGCCGGGCAGGTGACGAGTGCCGAACTGGCGGCGGCGAGACCAGCGAAGAGCCCGATGACGAGCGCGCCCGCACCAATATGACCGAAGCCGATCGCAGCCGACGTCGCCGAGAGGGCGGAAAATACCGCCGCCGCGGCGACGGTGGCGAGGAGGCGCTCGTGCGCTGCCCGCCGCTCGGCATCGAACAGCACGGCGATCTCGCGCCCGAGTGCGGCGATCCCGTAGATGTCGGCTTCCATCGCGACGAGGTCGTCGGAGAGTTGCGCGAGCGGGTCGCGGTGACGATGACCGTTCATCGCGCCCTCCACCGGCGATAGCGGGTGACCAGGAGGCCGCACCCGGCCGACAGCGCGATCAGCAGCAAACCGCTGGCGAGGCAGGCGAGCGACACGCCGATCGCAGCATGGATCACACGCGCGGTCGGCTGGTCGAGCGCGATGCCGGCCGCGGCGACCAGCACGCCCATCGTCACCGTCTCCATGCAGATCAGCCGGAAGCGCCAGCGGATCGCCTCGACCTCCGCGCGTATCGCGACCCGCGCCTCGATCATGCGCTCCACTGCCGCATCCTTGCTCCACTCGAAGGCGATCTGGTCGGGGTGAGGTTTGCGGAACATCAGCGTGCCTCCGGCGCGCGGGCGCCAGTGCGGTGGTGCTGTCCAAGGATCTCGGCAGAATCGACGCCGGCGAGTTCGCACACCGCCTCGAGCGGCGAGCGGCCCAGACGGACCAGCGCGTCGAAGGCGGCGACCTCGTTCGGGGCGGAGGTGTTGATCCAGTAGCTGAACGGATCGACGACGAGGCGCGCGACACCCAGACCCAGCGGTGAGTCGATGAACACTTCGGAGTAATGCGGCTTGTGGTTGCGGACCGACTTCAGCAGGTCGAGAACGAACCCCGAATAGTCGAGGATCTTGTTCTCGACCGCCTTGTCATAGGTCGAGCCCTGGAGAAGGAAGCGCGTCGCGGCATTCTCGAGGATGACCTGGCCGGTGCCGCCGAAGAGCAGCAGGTCGTTCAGCGACTGGAGGACGACGCCGAAGCTGCCCTGGTATTTGCGCGCGCGGCGATAGCCCTGGCCGAACGCTTCGGCGAGGCGACTGAGGTCCTGCCCGTCGCTGCGGGTCATGAACTGCGCCGCTTCGTCGCACAGCACGAAGCGCGGGCGGTCGCGCGCCGACAGGTAGAGCTCCTGCGTGACCGCGTTCACCACCACCATGACGATGACGTTGAACAGGTCGGGCATGCCCTTCAGCCGCTCGAGTTCGAGCACGACGAACTCGTCCGCCGAGATGTCGAAGGTCGAGGGGCCGTTGAAATAATGGCCATAGGCACCGTCGGAGCCGAAATCGCGCAGGTTGAAGGCGAGTTCGCGCGCGACCGGCACGAGATGGTCGACGCGGTCGAGATCGGAGCTGGCGAACTCGGGGTAGGCGCCGAGCCAGGCACGGACCGCGTCGATGCCTTCCTCGGCATGACCGCCGTCGATCGTCCACTGCACTGCCGACTTGAGCAGGTTCCACTCGGAAGTGGAGACGCCCTTCCGGGTCGCGGCGTTGGCCATCTCGGCGACGATGGCGACCGCCATCGCGATCGCCGACTGGCGATCATCGCCATCGAGCGCAAACCCCATGTCGAACGGGTTGAGGACCAGCCGTTCCTCGCCGATGTCGATATAGCGGCCCGAGCAGAGCGTGCAGAGCTTGCGGTACGACCCGCCGATGTCGATGATGCGGACGAGCGCGCCTTGCGCGTAATATTGCTGGCAGAGATTGTTGAGCAGGAAGCTCTTGCCGGCACCGCTTTCCGCCGAGACGATGAAGTTATAGTTGTTGATGCGCGGATCGAACAGGTCGAGCGTGACCAGCTGGCCCTTGCGCCCCGCGTAGAGCAGGGCGGGGCGTCCGCCACCGCGAAAGTCGGCCTGCACCGGCGCCATCAGCACCGCCGCCTTCGCCGGCACCTTCAGGTCGCGCTCCAGCAGGCGGAGCGTGCGCTTCTCGGGGTAGAGCCCGAACGGCAGGCTCATCGGCAGCAGGACGGAATTGAGGTAGCTCTCCTCCTGCATCATCCACGGCAGCGGCTCCGACTCCCACAGCCGCTTGGCGCGCGCCGCCATCTCGCGCGCTTCAGCGCTGGTCCGGCCGAACACCCACATCGTCGGGATGACCGAGACGAAGCGGCTGTTGCCGGCTTCGTCCAATACCCAGCCAATCTCCTCGACCTGCTTGCCGACCTCGACCGCGAAGCTGCCCGCCGCCTTCTGCGCCGAGAGTATTTGCGCGCGCTTGTGGATCTCGAACTGCGAATGGTCGAACAGCAGGTTGAGCGTCAGCAGGAACGGGCCGCCGATCTGGTCGCTGTCCTCGCTACTGCCGCGCATCCCGCCCAGCAGCCGGTTGGCGCGCTCGGCGGTGATCCGCCGCGCCGGCGCGCGCGGGGTCAGGCAGCGCGCGACCTGGTTGCCGAGGAACACCTCCGGTCCCTCGAAGCGCAGGTCGGGACCGGCATCGATGATCTGCTTGCGGATCGGCCGCGCGCCATCGCCCGCGGCGAACACGCCGGGGGCGGGCGCGAACACGCCGTTGAAGATGCGGCGGTAGAAGGCGACCAGCGCTTGCGGAGCCATGCGGCGGATGCCGAGCCGGGCGAGTTGCTCCTCGATCTGGCGGCGCAGGTCGGCACCGAGCGACTCGCGGGTCTTGACCGACAGGAACAGGCGGAAGTTGCGGATCGGGATGTTGTTGAGCGCCGCCAGCCCGGCGGTGCCGGCGCGCAGATAGTCGGCGGTTCGCCTGGCCGACGCCTGGATCAGCGGGTCGGGACGGGTCTTGAGGTCGAGGAAGGCATCGAGTGCATCGTCGATCAGCGGATCGGCGAGGGCGTGGAGCTGGACCACCGTACCGGGCGCGAAGGCGACGTTGAACAGCCCGACCAGCGCCTGGTGGACGTGCGCGAACATGTAGGCCGACGGGGTCAACTCCCAGGCATGGCCCCAGCCGTCATCGATGCACATGAAGGCTTCGCTCTCCGGCTCCCACGCGACGAGCGGCAGGAAGTCCGAATAGCGGTCGCGCGACACCGAGCGTTGCAGCGCGGAAAGGGTCAGCCCGCCGCCGGTGCGGGTGCCGGGGGCCCTCACTTGTCGTCCCCCGTGCCAGGTGCCACCGGCATCGGTGCGGCGTCGTCGATGGCCTTGTCGCGGACTTGGCCCAGCACCGGCGCGCGGGCCGCGGGGCTCACCGGATTGACGAGGTAATCGCCGACCACCCATTGCGGGGCGTCGAGCACCGAATAGACGTAGCGCGGCATGTAGAGCCGGTCGGGTCGCTCGCGGTCGGCATAGGGCAGGATCAGCGTGCGGACGGTGCGCCCCGGGCGCAGCATCGGCGTCACCGGGCGGTCGACCAGCCCCTGCAACTCGCGATAGACGCTGTCGCGATAGCCTTGGTACGCCGTCGCCACAGCCGGATCGCCGACCTTGCGGGGACGTTGCCGCGCCGGTTCGACCGGTGCCTCGCCCAGCAGCGCCTTGTCGCGGGTGACGGCAGGATCGGAGCGCGGTGCGCGACCGGCGACCGCGTCGGCATAGGCCTTGTCAGGCGCGATGCACTGGCCGTGATCGCTGTTCTTGCACGAGAAGTTCTCGGCATAGGGCGACAGCGTGTGGCCTAGCGACGCGCATCCGCCGAGCAGCGGCAGGAGCGTGAGCGGCAGCAGCAGCGCGGTCGACTTGCGGGACGACTTGGACATCGCGGTGTCTCCGATGGTGAAGGGCGGGCGCATCAGAACTTCACGCCCGCGCCGGGTTTGATCTCGAGGGTCACGCCCTCCTGGATGACGACGACCACGTCCTTGGCGGCACCGACCTCGACGATGGGTCCGGCCTGGCGGGCGAGGTCGAGATAGAAGTCGGCGAGCTTGTCGGAGGATTTGCCCAAGCCTCCGGCGATGCCGCTCTTCGCCGCATCGCCCGGATCGAGCGTGCGGACGTTGCCGAGCGCCGACGTCGCCGTGCTGCCGAACGTCCCCTCGATCGTCTGGCTGATCCCGGCGATCGTGCCGGCGATGAAGGTGCGCGCGAGGCTCGCGCCGGCACGGGTGACGACCTTACCCGACAGCCCCTTCTTGCCGTCGGTGTCGACGAAGAAGCCCTTGATAGGCTGATCGACGACCGAGCGTTCGTCGAAGTCGACGCAGGAAAGCGAGACGAGCTGGACCTCGACGCGTTCCTTGGCGAGGCTGCCGGTGGCGTTGCCGACGACGAAGCAGCCGGCGAGGTTCGCCTTCACGTCATTGGGCAGCACGGCGGGCGCCTGGACGCGCGCGATCAGCGGCTCGGGGTTCGAGGTCGCGTCGCGGCTGGCGAGCGCGTCGATCCCGGTCAGCAGCCGCGCCTTCATGAAACCAGGCGGCAAATAGATCGTCCGGCTCTTTTTTTTGGCGTCGGGTCCGGCGGACGCGCCGCCCGCCGCGGCGGCGATCGGACCTGCGGCGCTGCCGATTCCGCCGACCGTCTTCTCGACCGGCGGGGGCGGCGGTGCGGCCGGCGCGACACTGCCCGGCGGGGGCGGCAGCGTGTCGCCCTTGGGCTCGACCGCCGCGGTGTCGGGCGCGGGCGGGAAGGCCGGCGCGCTGTCCGGCAACGCCGACGGCAGGTCGCCGTCTTGCGGATTCATGCCCGATGGCAGCCCGTTCAGATCCGGCTTGCTGCCGGGCGCGACACGGCCTTCCTCGATCGCGGTGATCCGCTCGCCGAGCAGGCTTTGCCCGTCGAGAATCTTCTTCACGTCGCCGCGCAGCTTCAGTTCGAGACTGTCGCCGCGCAGGCCGGCGCCCATGTCCATCTTCGAGGCGACGGGCGCCGCCTCGGGTTTCTCACCGCTGCCGTTCGAGGCGGTGTAGAGTCCGTAGCCGAGCACCGCGACCGAGGCGGCCACGCCCAACTGCTTGGCGCGCAGTCGCGCTTTCGCATCCATCGTCGCCCAGCGCGTCCTGAAATCGAGCAGAGGCGCGCCGCGCTCGACCGTCGGGGTGGCCGGCTTGTCGCTTGCCTTGGGCGAGGCGGTGGTGTCGTCGCCGCCGCTCACCGGACATCTCCGCGGCGCACGACGATGACACGCGCGACCTCGCCGGGGCGAAGCGTCAGGCGATCGGCGCTGACCGCGAAGATGCGCGCGCCCAGGCGCCGGTCGAGCAGCACGCGCTCGTCGAGGTCGATCGCAGCCGTCGCGGCGACGACATATTCGGAGGCCGACAATCCGGCCCCATCGATCTCGACGCGGCGGCGTTCGCGCAGGGTGGCACCGGGCAGACCGGCGAGCCGGATATCGGCGGCCTCGGGCGCGACGGTGGTGAAGCTTGCCGGCACCCGGTCCTGCAGCATCGCCAGCGTCACCGATACGGCGCGCTCCTCCTCGACCAGCGGCCCGAGCAGGTCCTGGTTGGCGCGCGCCCGCTGTGTCGCGCCCGGCACCAGCGTGACGGTCTGGGCGGGGATATCGGCGGGCTCGGCGTAGAGTGGGTAGATCGCGCCGTTGCACGACACGAAGAACTCGGACGGTGTCGTGACATAGGCGCGGCTGACATTGCCGCTGTCGTCGGTCTCCTTGACCAGGAACTTGATCCAGGCGTCCGAGCCGGCCTTCTCGACCGCCAGCCCCTTCTCGGCGGAGAATTTCACGTCCTCGATCTCGCCGCCCTGACAGACGATATGATTGATGTCGCGGTTGGACAGGCGGATCGTGCTGCGCTGGTCGGGCAGCGCGGTGATGGATTGGGCGAAGGCAGGATATGCGCCGAGCAGCAGGGTCAGTCCCGCCGTGGACGCGCGCGCCCGATTACCGAAGCTCGGCATCGAAATTCTCCTCGGTGAGACCGGTCAGCCAGAAGCGGCCATTGTCGATGATGAAGCGGATGTGCAGGTTGCCGCGGAACTTGCGGATGACCCCGCCGATCACGCGGACCTTCTCGACCGGCACGACGATGTCGTGGTCCGAGAAGGTGACCGGCTGGTCGGGGCGGATGTACGTCGCGATCGAGAGCGTCGGGTTGTCGCCCAGCTCATCAAGGATCGCGTTGAAGCTGTCGCGCAAGCCGTTGAACGCGGACGGGTGCGCGATCCCGAGCAGCGCCTGGAACTGGGTGTCGGCGGAATAGGCCGAATAGGTGCCGGCGAGCGCGACGATGTTGCGCGTCATCGCGCGCAGGTAATCGGCCGACGGCTTCGAGCCGGTGACGTAGAGATCGCCGCCGCTCGCGAACGGCACCACCACGGTGCGGCGGTTCTGGTCGGCGCTGTAGACGACCGCGCCCAGCACCGCGGTGATTCCGAACAGGCCCAGAACCGCGAATTTGAGCAGCCGGTTCTCCTCGAACAGGTTCGACGAGCCTTGCAGGTAGCGGTGGATGCCGAAGCTGGCGGGCTTGCCGGTCAGCGGATCGGCGTCGGGACGATTGCGGTGGAGAACAGACATGGCGCCGCTCACTCGTAGAAGCGGGTCTGGGTCGGACCCGGATAGTGGGGGAAGGAGACGAGGCCCCAGCGCCAGGCGAGATGCGGCAGGAAACCGCGCGGCTTGGTGCGCTTCCAGGGGATGAAAAGGAGAAGGGCGAGGATCAGCGCCCAGCCGATCAGACCACCGACGATGACCGCGACGAAGATCGTCGACACCACCACGAGGAATTCGTCGGCACCGAACCAGAGGATCTGAACGGGCCGGTGGAGGTACTGCGGCAGGCGTTCGTCCATCGCTCTTCTCCCCTGCTTCATCACCCCGTGCGCGGGGCGGTTTTCCCGGGGCCAGGATCGGCCCCGAGCGGTGGAGGCAGGGCGCCGACCGGCGCCCTGCCGATCGGGTTCAGACGACCATCCCGAAGGTCTGGAGGATGGTGTCGGACTTGATGAGGCAGACCGCCGCGACGATCGTCGGGATGCCGACCATGATGTTCGAGAACAGCCGGCTGACCCCGAACAGGAAGGCCGCGACGCCGGCGACGAAGCCGAGCGGTCCCTTCACGCCCTTGTTCACGACGATGTCGTAGATGTCGTAGCCGAGGTCGCCCGCCGCGGGTGCGGTGAAGGCATGCGCGGCGCCGATCGTCAGCGCGAGGCCGAGCGCGACGAGGACGCCGACGTCGGCGAACGACACGACGCGTGTGCCGATCTTCCGGATCATGATCTTGTACTCCTTGAGAACGGAGCCGCCCGAAATTGCCTGCCGACAGCGAGGAAACCCGATGGCGGCCGATTGGCGCGTCGGGCGGCTCCGAAAGCCCGCGCCCCCCGGCATCTCGTCCCGCCCGGCACCTGCCGGACGGCCGCCACGAAAGAGGAGGTCAGCGGCCACTGCCCGCCGCCTTGTTGAGGAAGGCTTCGAGCTCGTCCTGGCGGAAGCCCGAGACGATCTTGCCGTCGGCGATGATCGTGGGCGTGCCGCCGATGCCGAGCTGCGCGACCGTCGCGGCGTGCACTGCGACCTTCGCCTTGCCCGCTGCGCAGGTGGCGAGCACCTTCGGCGACGCGCCGGCATAGATCTTCTCGAACGTCGCCGCCGGATCGGGCGAGCACAGGATATGCTCGGCCTTGGCGGCGGCATCCGGGTGGATGTCGCTGACGAAGAAGACGAGGCGCCTGACCGGCTTACCCTCGGCCGCCCTCGCCGCCCAGAAGCGGTCGAGCGCGCGGCAATAGGGGCAATCGGGATCAGTGAACTCGATCACCGTCGGCGCGCCGACCGGACCGATCGCGAGCGCCTTCGACGGATCGATCCGTTTCAGTCGCTTCGTCGCCGCGGTTTCCTGCGCCAGCGCGGTGACGTTGACGCCGTTTCTGTCATACACCGCGGCGAACAGCAGGTGTTCGGACCTGGGCGCATAGTAGACGATGCGTCCGCCGGCATTGGCCTGGTAGATCGGACCCTCGACGGGCGATGGACCGAAGTCCTCGAACTGCAGGTTGGTGAACGTCTGCTGGAGTTGACGCTGCGCCGCCTCGGCCTGGCGCGCGACGTCGGTCGGCGACGCTGGCGCGGACTGTGCGTTCGCGGGTAGGGCAAGGCTGATCAGGGCGAGGAACGGGAGGGACGCTGTCAGGCGGCGGAGGGCGCGGCGGCTCATCGTGCCGCTCCGCGGGCAGGCTGCCTGTCGGAAACTACCAGCGTCGGATCGATGCTGACGGTGCTGCCGAGCCTCGTTGCTGCCGGGATGACCGGTGTGGAAACCGGCTCCACGACTGGCGCCACCGTCGCGGTCGCCACGATGACGAACGCATCGTCGCGCTGGACAATCGCAACCTCCCGTGGCGGGCTGGCAGGCGGGATCGGCGCTGCTCCGCACAGGGCGGGTGCCTGGGCGAGCAGGATGGGGAAGGTGCCGGGCAAGGCGATCGGCATCGGGCAATACTCCTCCGGTCCGTAAAAGCGGCACGTCGGCGCGCTTCCGGTGGCTGATTTCATCGTGTCGGCGAGGAGGACATTTCAGCCTGTCGGCCTGCGGCGCCTCCGTCATCGGAACGAGGCCGGGATGGGCGACGGTGGGCGCGTCAGCAATGGTATGGGCATTGAAGTGCCGCTGGGGGGCACTTCAATGCCGAAAGCGGCATTCAAATGCCGCTTTCTGGAACAGGGCGCGAACGGACTGCGCGCCTGGAAGACCGGTGATGCAGAATCACCATGGAGGCTGGAATGGATGCGAGAGGATCGAGGACGTACAAGCTGTGCCTGTCGGACGCGGGCTTCGACCATTTGCTGGATTGTCATCGGCGTGTCGGCCTGGTCGCGCGCAGTCTGCTGCCTTTCGGAGCCACCGTATTCGTCGGCCTGACCATCGCCGATGATCTCGCGCCAACGGTCTTGGCAGCCATGCTCGATGCACCGGCATGTCAAAGCCTGGTTGGGCGTGAAGTGCGCTTCGTCGGTTTCACCGGCCATCTCGCGGACATCACCGAGCGATTACGCGAGCGCGTTTTGCTGGAGGCAGCATCGCGGAAGGCGCCGAAGATCAACCGGCTCTACGCCGCGGGCTTGTCCTGTCTCGGATCTGCCAGCGAGGAGGCGATCGGCGGTGCGTATCGACGGCTTCGCGCGATCAGGCCCGCTTGATCAGGCAGGCCGGTGCGCTTCGTATGCGTCTCAAATGCTTGATAAGCGCATCGGGAAGACGCCGGGGACTGAGCTGTCTTTTGATGTGACTCACAACACTTTTTTCACTTTCATGTCCGACCATCCGATCATCGAGGTTGAGGAGACATGGGGATGTCGTCTCGAAAGGGGCCACGGTTCGGCGACGAGAAACTCGAAGGCATCAAGGTCATTTCGGGCTGGTGCATCGAAGCCCGCCGAACGCGCGACGGTGTGCGACAGAAGAATTTGGCGAAGAAGGTCGGGGTCGCGGTCCGCTGGCTCCGGGAGATCGAGAGCGGTAGCCCGAAGACGAGCGTCGACGACCACCTGCGTTGCGCCTGGGCGCTCGGTTTCACGACCGGTTATCTGTTCATCCCCATACTCTACGAAGAACGCGGCCGCGTCTTTCCCAGAGATCTGCTGTTGTCCGCGCTTGGTCCCTTGGAAGATCGATGCGTCGATGCGATCACAACCGCGCCGATCGACGTGCTGGTGCGGAACCAGCCTGCTTAGGGGGAGGCCATTCGGCCCACCCGACGCACGTCGCGGATAGCGTATGTTCTCCTGACAGGCCGGAACGGTGACCGGGATCCGATCGGCGGGGGTGTCAGACTGCACCAAAACGCCCACGTTCGTCTTGGCAGGGCCGGCGCCCGCTGGTAATCCGATCGTGCGCTGCAAAGCGGCAGCGCCGGGACTGGTAATCCCGTCGAGAACGGCAACTCGGTGTGTTTCACGCCGGGGTGCCTGTGCCATGTCCAGGCGCTCCGGCGCTAAAAGTGCAGGCGCATGTCTCGACGTGTTACCAGCCCCGGCTCCCGCGCCAGTAGCGCGCGGGAGTCAACCTGCTCCCGTGGTCACGGGTAACAGGAGGTTTGCGTGGACGACGTCGACCCGGTCTTTCCGGCCCTGGACGATCCGACCATCGTCAGGGCCATCGGCCATTTTGCCGCTCTCTTGCTGACGATGCTGCATCGAAACAAGCTACTCGACATCGGAGAGGTCGGCGATCATCTGACGATGTATGCCTGCCTCACCAGCGAGAGCGATCCCGCGGCCGGGGGAGCGCTGGCGTACTGGGCGTCGATCGTGAAGGATACAGCTGAAGACATGCGCACCGGCTGATATGACGAGCACAGGAACAGGTGGGTCATTCGACGTCCGTCGGACTTACCCGTCGTCGCCTCCAATCGAAGCGATCAGCCGATCGATCCGGGACAGCACGCCGCCCACGAGCGCCACGCCATCATCGCTCAAGCGGATTTCCACTCGCCGTCGGTCCTGGAGATCGTCGTTTCGAACGATGAGACCGCGGCGTTCGAGATCGGATATTCTGCGATAGGCCGTGGCTTCCGATGCATATGACGATGCGCACAGCGCCGTCAGCATGACGAACCGTTGCTCGCACCGCGCGATGTACAGTGCGAGCAGCATGTCCCAATTGGGGTTGGCGCACAAAGACCTGCCGAAGGCCTCGCCGACGATGTCGCGTTCGCGAACGAGCAGTCGGCAGACGATGGCCTTGCGAGGGTCGTGCGGGTCCATGCGCGCCGCATCGCTCATGTCCCGGTACCTCCCGCGCTCGCAGCAGCCCAGGCGAGAATTTGCTCGGCGGTGCTGCCGGCGGGGATCTGGCCGGCGCGGTAGGCACCGATCAGTTGTTCCTGCTCCGGTCGGAGGACGTCGATCGCCCCGGATCGCGTCGGTTCTGTCGATGGTCGCAACAATTGCGACGGACACCGTCCCTCGTAGGTGCCGAGATTGGGACGGTGGGCGCGGTAGCCGGCGAGGTCGGCGACATCGGGCGAGAAGTGCCGCGCTATCTCGGGCGGGTAGGCCAGCCACGGCAGCTCGTAGGGCTTGAGCCAGCCGAGACTATAGCTGATCACCATGCCCCGCCGCGATGTCATGGTCCGATTGGCCCCGCCGGCATGGAGCGTGGACCCAAGAAACACGAGGGCCGATCCCGGCTTCATCTCGGCAGCGATCGCATCGTCTTCGGACATGACGATTTCGTCCTGGCGCCGGTGACTGCCGGGCCAGACGATCGTCGCGCCATTATCGGCCGTGTAAGGCGTGAACGGCCACATGACGTTGACCAGATACTCGACGCCCTGCAAGCGGATCGGCCACATGTCCTGGTCGCGGTGGGGCGGCTGCCTATCCCCGCCGGGCAGGATCTCGATCGCCTGCGTGAGGTTCAGCTGGATGCGATCGCAGAACGAACCCAGGATCGCGCGCGTTACGTCGAGGATGAGCGGATGGCCGACGAACGCGGCGGCGAAGGGCGAGCGTCGGAGCAGGCCGTGGAAGCGTTTTGTCGTGTCGCCGTAGAAGGGGCCGACCGACAGCGCGGTTTCCTCGAAATCGGGCGCGAGATCGGCCGCCAGGGCTGCGACATCCGCGGCGGGCATCGCGTCGGGAATGATGTAATAACCGTCCGAACGCAGGCGGTCGGTCCAAGCTTCCGCATCGCTCGACGCATCCGGCGAGATCGTCATCGCTTTCGCGCCCATCACGCTCTCCCCATGACGACGGCATCGAGGTCGACCATCCGGCAGGGAACGTAGGTGTCGGCAGCACGCAGCTTGTCGGGCGTGGTGGCGTCGATGTCGATCTGCAATGCACCGGTCATCGACCTGCCGATCTTCTTCCGCGGGCCGAGCGGCCAGCAATCCCAGCCGAGCATCAGGATCTGGCCGTACCAGGTGAAGTCGGCGATGCAGGTGTACGCCGCGATCCGCCGCGACAGCGCGTACTCGACTACCGCCGTGGTGAGCAGGTTGCGAACGTGAAGCCGTTCACCGCTGGCGAGATCCGGGCTGAGGCAGCCGCGGCTCAATTCCCATACGTTCGCGGCCTGCGGGACCTCGCCCAGACACAGCCCGGGGAAGATGGTGGCGAGGATGTGCGGCCGATCGGTCGGCAGAAGCCGGATCGATCCGAGATGGCGACCGGCATCGTCGGTCGCGATGCAGTAGATGGCGCGCTCACCGTCGAACTGGTCGATCTCGAATGTGCCCCGGACGACGGGCA
Organism: Sphingomonas sp. 2R-10; assembly: GCF_030062225.1. Taxonomy (NCBI): domain Bacteria; kingdom Pseudomonadati; phylum Pseudomonadota; class Alphaproteobacteria; order Sphingomonadales; family Sphingomonadaceae; genus Sphingomonas; species Sphingomonas sp. 2R-10. The sequence continues at coordinate 27,857 of NZ_JASCXF010000026.1, read as the reverse complement.
CATCCCATTTGAGCAGGTCGACGAAGATGCGCTTGCGATCGCGGAACATCGCGTCGAATAGCGGATCGTGGCGCGGACCGTCGAAGCCGTCGAGTATTCTGATCATACATCCCCCGTGCGAGTGGAACGGGAGATTTGTCGCCGGAACTTATCGTTTCGCTCAAACCCCTGAAAAGGGGGTTGCGATCATCGCCGAAATACATCCGCGAACGAGAACTGGTTGTCGAACACCGCCCGCAGAACCAGTGACGGTCTCGGGAGATTGCCATAGGCGCGACGGACGCGCTCGACACGCTCATGGGCCGTCCAGCGCGATGTTCCCATGATGAGCGCGATCTCCTCGTCGGTTTTCCCGCGCCCGACGAGGATGAGAGCCTCGCGATCCCGCGGACGCAGGTCGGGGATGACGGCTTCACCGCGCCCATCGCGCTTCTGCATAATGAGACGCGCCTTCTGGAACGCCGCCGTTGCGATCACGCCGCTGAGTTCGAGCGCAAGCGGGCGCAGGCGATCGAAGGATCGGCCTGCGAACGAGCAGGTGCCGAAATACTCGCCGGGCAGCGATACGGGAATAGTGTAGCCGGCAACGAGGCCGTGCTGCGCGGCCTGTTCGAGGATCGTCCTTTGTCGCCCGGTCAGCCGCGAGACATCGATGCTGTCCCAACGGAAGCCGGCCACGGTCTTCATGCTGATCGCGTGAATAGGATCGTCGGTGAGATAGCCGCTTTCGACGACCTGCTCGACCCACCTCATGTCATAGTTCGTCGCCCGGATCGCATCGCGGGGCGGCCGCATCAGGTCGACGTGATGCCCCATTGCGAACCGCTCGAGGCCGAGCCAGCATGTGAAATCCGTCAGCACATCGACCAGATCGTCGGCCGAGGCGGACTCTCTCAAAAGGGAAATGAAGCGATTGAGTTCAAGCGACATGAACATCCCGTTCTCCAATTTCGCGCAGTTGGTATCGTTATGGATTCAGTTTCAGAGATCCTATTTGAGCAAATATCTGATAGATGCGGCTCAAATGCAGGCTTGATGATTATAGATCTGACGGATCAGACCTACCTTCGTGCGGCGGCCAGAGAACTGGCCTCTCGCTGTGTTCGGATACGGTGGTCAACGCTGACCTTGAAGCCAGAGCCTCCTTGATCCGTTCCTGACAATAGGGTCAGGTCGAGAGCCCAGGCGATACGTTCCCAGTCCGATGGCGCCGAGTACCAGATAGGCGTAGGCACCGAGCCCGGTGTGAAACGAGAAGAGGTGCACCTGTGGGAACATGGCACCCGCGATCGTGACGGCGACGTTGCCAAGCATGAACCCGGACGCCCAGATCGGCCAGAAGCGTATCGTGGACGTGGCGAGCCAGAAGAATATTGCCAGGACGGCAACATCGACCGCCAGAACCAGGGCGCTCGCGGGCAGCCACTGCGATGGCCAGATGATCCGGATGACCACCGTTCCATAAGAAGCGAGCAAACACACCGCCGCGCCGATCCGTTCGGGGCGACCGCCCCGAACGAATGCATAGACGCAGGTTCCGACGAGCACCGCATTGTAGAGGCCGGCCAAGATGAGATTGGTCGTCATCGGAGCATGCATATACCAGATCCTCGTCCTCTGCGCCGGTCAGACGGCGACATGATGCTCCACGCCTTGCTCGGCGCGCGAGGGCTTGGGGAGCGCCTCGCCGAAGCTCGTCTCGCTCAGGCCGAGTTGCCGCGCCACACGCTCCGCGGATGGATGCGCGCGCATCGTCATCTGCGTCTGGCCATCGACGAGAGAGGCAAGCGCTCCCACCGTCGCCTTGACTGTGCGGTGGGTCATGGCGGCCGAGACGCCGTGCGCCTCGGTGGCGTCCAGCGTCGTCATCAGGAATTGCGCCGTATCGCGCGTCGCGAGATTGATCGAGCGTTCGGCCCGTCGCAGATCGTCCGCGACGGTGAGGGCGGTGTTGGAGAGGGTGGATCGGGTTTGCATTGACGCCTCCATCGGCGCCGTAGCGCCAGTTATACCGGTTTGGCGCCGAACAGGATCATGAGCGCGTTGATCAGCATCGCGGCGACCGCCAGACCGATCGTGATCGCGATTCCGATAATCGCGCTCCAGATCAGGACCTCGCGTGCCTTGATGAGGTTCACCGACATGCGCCTGCTCGGCACGGGCAGGGGAAGCGGACGAAACGGCTCCTGAACAGGTAGAGCGTTTGCAGGGTAGAAAGATTCTACCCCCTCCTCGTGGGCGATCAGGCGACGGGCGGCGTCCGCGCGCGTCGCCGCGCCGATCAAGGTCTTGGCCAAATACAATTGCTTGTCGACGGCACGAGCACTGACGCCCTCGATTTCCGCGATTTCCTTCGAGCTCAAGTTTCGAGCGACGTGGCGCAGATAGATCCGTTGCCGCTGGCTGACACGATCGAACGGTTCTCCGGGCCGGGCATCGATCTCGTCTCTTGCCGGTGGCTTCATACTCTCTCGCTCGCTTGATTCGTCAACATTCGACTCTGGTGTCATACCTCCCTCGAGATAACGACCTGTCGCTGCTCCAGCCCTGGATCGAAGCTCTGCGATCCAGTCGCATCATCTCCCCTCGCGTGCGAGGAATCGATTGCAAGCGATCCCGAACAGCGAAGGGCGTGGCAACGCTCGACTGCCAGGCTGGGTACACGTCATCCTCCACCAGCGTTGTGACGCGATCGTATCGAGTGTTGTTGCAGATGCGATAGGGATCAATACAGCATCTGCCGCTGCGAGAATGAACCAGGATGGCGGTAATGAACGAGTCGGCGGACGAGGCGATGACCCGCCTGCAGGCATTGATGATGACGCGGGCAGCACGTGCCATGCTCGAGAGCTATCGACGCGATCTGGACGCGGATGCGCTTTCGCATCTCCGGCAAGCGGCGGATCTCCTGGAGGAGGCGATCGCCGACGAGCGCGGCCTCAAGGCCATACCCCATTGAACTTGTCAGGGTTTGATGCGGAGCGGGGAGGAGAAACGATGCTGCGTTCATGACGCGACACTTGCCCGTTTTTCCGGAGAGCCCCGTGCGACCCCGAACATCCATGATCATCGAGAACGCCGGCGCCGACCTGATTCGCCGGCTTGGCGGCACATGGCGCGGCGATCGCGGCATGTGCCTGTGCCCGGCGCACGCGGACGTTCAACCCAGCCTGTCGGTGCGGGTCGGCCACACGCGGCTGCTGTTCCACTGTTTCGCTGGCTGCGACACGCGCGACGTGCTGCGCGCCATCGCGCGCATCCGGCCCGAGGCGCTCGACCGTAGTAGCAGCGCAGTGCCCTCCACGATCGACGACCGGGTCGCTGAGTGGCGCCGACTCCGAATATCTGACCTGTGGGATGATGCCGGCCACATCGAAGACACCATCGCCGGCCGCTATCTGGCACGCCGCGCAATCGACATCGCGTCGCCTTCGCTTCGCTTCCAACCCCTGACGCCGCTGGGAACCGGTCGGGCGTTCCGCCTGCGGCCCGCGATGCTCGCGGCCGTGACCGATGGTCCGCGCCTGATTGCGCTCCAGCGCACCTTCCTCGACCGCTTCGGGTGCCGTGCCCGCGATCTGACCAACCCGCGACGTTCGTGGGGGCGTCCGGCGGGCGGTACCGTCCGCCTCGCCGCCGCGAACGACGATCTGGCGCTCGGCGAGGGCGTCGAGTCCGGCCTTTCGGCGATGATCCTGCTGGGATTGCCGGTCTGGGCGGTACTGGGCAGCCAGCGCATGGCGCAGGTCACCATCCCCGATACGGTGCGCCGCCTGATCCTCCTCCCCGACAACGATCTGCCCGGCCGCCGGGGCGCTGCTGCCGCCGCGATCGCGCATGCCCAGCCCGGTCGCACCATTGAGACGCTCTGGCCGTGGTACGGGCTCAACGACTGGAACGACGTGCTGCGCGCGAGAAGGAGAGGGGGAGTGGATGGGCTGCGGCACGCGGCCTGACGGTCAGGTCCGCGGCACCACGGAGGATTCGCCCATGTCCCAACTCCCCATCGCGGTCCCAGCATCGCGGCTGATGATCGATCCGAAGAACGTCCGCAAGAAACGTAGTCCTGCTTTCCAGGCTCAGATGAAGGCGAGTGTCGCCGCCAAGGGTGTCATTCAGAATCTCGTCGGACGACCGGTGCCACGCAAGAAGGGCTGGTACTATGTCTCCGCCGGCGGAAGTCGTCTCGATGCGGTGAACGCCAACATCGCCGATGGCGTCTTCGATGCCGATTATCCGGTGCCGCTGCTGGTTCGTGACGGCAAGGACGCGAGTGAGACGAGCCTCATCGAGAATATCATGCGCGCCGACCTGTCGCCGACGGAAGAATGCCGTGGCTATCAGGATGTCATCCGGATCGAGGGTGTCACGCCCGCGGAACTCGCTAAACGGCTGCATCGTACCGAACGCTATGTCAAAGGGCGACTGCGCCTCGCCGACCTCGCCGATCCCGTATTCGACGCACTCGAAGCCGGAGAGATTTCGATCGAGGTGGCCGAAGCCTATGCCTACTCGACTGGCGACGTCGAGCGTCAGGCGGCCGTCTTCGAACTGCTGCGGCGAGGCTCCGGCCGCGACAACGTCAACGAGATCCGGCGCCAGATCGCCTCGTACAGCTATCCGGCGAGCGATCCGCGCTGCCGGCTGGTCGGCCGCGATGCCTATATCGCCGCCGACGGCAGGTTCGACAGCGACCTGTACACCGATGCCGAGAACGAACGCTGGCTCGACACGCATATCGTCGACCGGCTCGCCGAGGAGGCGCTGCTGAAGACGGCCGGCGAGATCCAGGCGCGCGAGGGCTATGCCGAGGTCCGAACCGTGTCCTCCACGATCGTGCCCTACATGGAAACCTACGCCCTCGATACCGTCGAGGGCGAGCGGGAGCCGTTGACGTCCGGGCAGCAGCAGCGACTGGAAGCGATCGCGAGTGAGATCGAGGACATCGAAACGGCGTCGGAAGACCCCGGCTACGAACCCGAGGACGACGACGAAACCCGCATCGCCGAACTGCAGGCCGAGTATCAGGCGATCGCGGGCCGGCCGGCGGTGCTCGGTGAGGCGCAGCGTGCGAATGCCCGGGCGTATCTGATCATCGGTGCCGATGGCCAGCCGCGCCTTCACCACGAGGTTTTCGCGCTCCCTCAACCCATCGCGGAATCCGACGATGCGAGCGACGAAAGCGACATCGACGATGCCGGCAATGCCGATGGCGCTGCCGTCAGCGTCGATGCGGCGATGGATGATCCGACCGAGCAGCCGGCGATGAGCCAGGTACAGATCGACCGGCTGGCGACGATGAAGACCGAACTGCTCGCGGTCCATGTCGCCAGCGACCCGGCGTTCGCGCTCGATCTCGGCACCTTCGTCATGGCCGAGCGAGCGACACGGGCGTTCGGCGGCGGCGATATCCCGAGCGAATTGCGCGCCGAGCCCGCCCCGGCCCGAGCCCGCGACTTCGAGAGCGGCACCGCCGCCGCGGCGGAATGGACGAAGTTCGATACCGCGCTCGATCGCAGCTGGCTCGATCATCCGGCGATCGAGGACCGCTACGATGCCTTCTGCGCCTTGCCCGACGAGGCGCGCGCGGCGTGGCTCGGCTGGTGCGTCGCGCGCACGCTTCACGCGGTGCCGGTAAGCGAGGCCGGCAGCGGTCTGATCGATCGGCTCGGGCAGAAGCTCGCGATCGACGTTGCCGCGTGGTGGCGGCCGACCGCGCGCAATTTCTTCGACAAGCTGAACATGCGTCCGACGCTGGCGCTGTTCGAGGAGATCGGCGGCCCCGAACTGCGCGCGCGCTACGGTGCGTCGAAGAAGCACGATCTCGCCGCCTCGGCGGAACGGCTCTTCGCCGGCGATACGATCGTCGAAGCCGACATCAAGGCACGCGCGATCGCCTGGATACCCGATGCGATGCGCTTCGGCCCACCGCCGGTCGGGTGCGAGGATGCCGCTGACGAGGATCGCGACCATGGCGGTTCCCGAGCACCGGCCGACGATGCTGGCGACCGCGCGCTCGACGAAGCGGCCTGACGACCGTTCGGGACCGGCAGATGCCGGTCCCGCCTTACTTTCTCCGACCTGGAGGTTCCTGATGACCCAGCCGATGCTGGCGCTCGCCACCGATGGTGGCGAGCCCGACCGATCCGTGCGCCTGTTCGTCGTCGCGCAGGCGATCGCCCGTCTGTTCGACCGCGGCGAGACCGTGACCCGTCAAACCTTGAAGCGGCTGATGCAGGAAGGTGTCGGCGGCTCCGACGCCGATGGCGCCTGGACGATGCGCGAGGCCTATGATGCACTCGAGACGGCGCAGGTGCTCGTGCAGAGCCGCGCCGGCTGGCCTTGCGATCCGCGCACCGATCGCGAGGTGGTGTTCGCGGCGCTGCGCCGGTTCGAACGATCGCTGCTGACCCAGACCTATCGCTCGGAAGGCCAGATCGAGATGCAGCAATTCTCGACCCCGGTCTCGCTTGCGTGGCTGGCAGGGCAGGCGGCGGCGATCAGGTCGGACGATCACGTCCTCGAACCGTCCGCGGGTACAGGCATGCTCGCGGTTCACGCCCGCCGCGCCGGGGCGTCGCTGACGCTCAACGAACGCGATCCGGCCCGCGCGGGCCTGCTGGCGCACGCGCTCGGCCAGCCGGTGTCGACCCATGACGCTGTCCACATCGACGACCTGCTTCCCCGTGAGGTCCGTCCGACCGTCGTCCTCATCAACCCGCCCTTCAGTCGTAGCGAGGCGCGCGGGCGCGACCGTCATGCCGGCGCGCGGCACCTAAGTTCGGCACTCGAACGGCTGGCGCCGGGCGGCCGCTGCGTCGCGATCATGCCACCCTCGTTCATGGCGGACGGTCCCGGTGCGGCAGGCTATGCCAGCGTCGCCGAGATCGCACGACCCCGTGTCGAGATCACGATCGGCGGCAACGTCTATGCGAAACACGGCACCTCGATCGCCGTCCGGCTGATCGTCTTCGACAAGGGCTGGCTCGGCGCGACGACGCATCATATCGCCGATACGATCGAGGCGGCACTGCCGATCATACTCGCCATCCCGGATCGCTTCGATCCCGACGATCAGCCACCGCCCGCCGCGCCGATCGTCCAGCGTCCCACCGCGCCCCGGTCGCCCGTACCGGGCGGGTTGCTCCGCGGCGTCGGGACGCGGCGGCTGGCAGCACCCGTGCCGGCGCCGACCATCGAGCAGGAGGTGCCGCTGCTCGGCTACACGCTGCGCGACGAACCCCGGCCGGCGGGAGAAGCGGTCGGCATCTACGCCCCGTGGCGGCTGGCGCGCATCGACATCCCCGGCGCGAAACCGCACCCCGACGATCTGGTCGAGTCGCTGGCGATGGCCTCGGTGCTGCCGCCGCCCGTGACCTACCGGCCGCGACTCCCCACCCGCGCCGTAGCCGCCCTGTCGGATGCGCAACTCGAAACGGTGATCCTCGCCGGCGCCGCGTTCGACCGCGATCTGCCGGGACGATTCCAGCCTAACAAGGCCGGCGATCAGCTGGTCGAGCATACCGATGGCAAGGCCTATCGCATGGGCTTCTTCGTCGGCGACGGCACCGGCGTCGGCAAGGGCCGTGAGGCGGCGGCCTGCATCATGGACCGCTGGTGCCGCGGACACCGCCGCCACCTCTGGATTTCGAAGAGCGCGGCGCTGGTCGAGGATGCGCGCCGCGACTGGAGCGCGCTTGGTGGGCTCGCCGTCGACATCCAGGGACTCGACGCCTTCCCGATCGGCATTACCATCCCGATGACGAGTGGCATCCTGTTCATGACTTATGCCACGCTGCGCTCGCAGCGTGGCGAGGACGCATCCCGGCTCCAGCAGATCCTCGCGTTCCTCGGCGAAGACTTCGACGGCGTGATCGTCTTCGACGAGGCGCACGGCATGGCCAACGCCGCCGGCACCGAGACCGAGTTCGGTAACGCGAAAGGCTCCGAACAGGGGCTCGCCGGTGTCCGCCTCCAGAACGCGGTGCCGCGCGCCTGCATCCTCTACGTCTCGGCGACCGGCGCGACCGATCCCGCCAACCTCTGCTACGCAGGGAGGCTGGGATTGTGGGGACCGGGCACCGCATTCGACACGCGCTCGGCTTTCCTCGCTGCGATGGAGGCGGGCGGGATCGCGGCGATGGAGGTGGTCGCGCGCGACCTGAAGGCGATGGGCCGCTACACCGCCCGCGCGCTCAGCTTCGCCGGGGTCGAATACGACCCGCTGGAGCATGAGCTGACCGATGACCAGATCGGGATCTACGACGCCTATGCCGATGCGTGGGCGGTGATCCATCGCGGGCTCGATCAGGCGCTGAAGGCGAGCGGCATCGTCGACCGGGTCGACGGCGAGACGCTGAACGCCCAGGCGAAGGGCGCGGCACTGTCGCGGTTCGAGTCCGCCAAGCAGCGCTTCTTCTCGCAGCTCCTGATCGGCATGAAGATGCCCTCGGTGATCGCCGCGGTCGAACGCGAGATCGATGCCGGCCATTCCGCCGTCGTCCAACTCGTTACCACCGCCGAAGCGGTCCTCGACCGGCGGCTGGCCGCCCTGACACCCGAGGAGCGCGCCAGCCTCGATCTCGACCTGTCTCCGCGGGAGTCGATGATCGATTACCTTACCAGTGCCTTCCCGACCCGTCAGATGCGGGTGTTCGGGGATGCCGGCGGCACGATGCGCTCCGAACCGATGACCGATCTCGACGGCAACCCGGTGCTGTGCCAGGCGGCGATCCGAGCGCGTGACGCGTTGATCGAGGACCTGTGCGCGATGCCGCCGGTGCCGGCCGCGCTCGACGAACTGGTCCGCCACTTCGGCACGGAACGCTTCGCCGAGGTGACCGGCCGCAGCCGCCGCATCGTCATTGATGCCGCCGGCCGGCAGAAAGTGGAGCGTCGCGGCGGTCGTGCGAACCTTGCCGAAACCGACGCTTTCATGTCGGCGCGCAAGCATATCCTGGCCTTCAGCGAGGCGGGCGGGACCGGGAGGTCGTATCACAGCGACCGCGCCACGCAGAGCGCCAGCCGCCGCCGCATCCACTTCCTGCTCGAACCCGGCTGGCGCGCGGCCAACGCGGTGCAGGGCCTCGGGCGCACGCACCGCACCAACCAGGCGACGCCACCGGTCTTTCGTCCGGTGACGACCGACTGCCGCGGCGAGCGCCGCTTCATCTCGACCATCGCACGGCGGCTCGATGCGCTCGGCGCGCTCACTCGCGGTCAACGCCAGACCGGCAGCCAGAACCTGTTCGATCCCGCCGACAACCTCGAAAGCGATCTGGCGAAGGAGGCGCTCGTGCAATGGTATCGACTGCTTCAGAAAGGCAAGCTCACCAGCGTCGGGCTGACCGACTTCGAGGCGATGACGGGCCTGTCGCTGGCCGAGGACGGTGGCGCGTTGAAGGAACGGCTCCCGCCGATCCAGCGCTGGCTCAACCGTATCCTGGCACTCAGGATCGCTATCCAGAACGCGATCTTCGATGAATATCTCGGGCTGATCGAAGCCCGCGTCGATGCCGCGCGCGCCGCCGGCACGCTCGACGTCGGCGTCGAGACGATCCTGGCCGAACGGGTCGATGTGCTCGACGATCGGCTACTGCGTCGCGATCCCGACACGGGCGCGGAGACAAGGCTGCAACGGCTCGATCTTCATATCCACCGCCACGCCACGACGTTCGCGGAGTTGATGAACGCCGAAGGCCGGGCTGGCGACATCGCCTTCCTGCACAACCGCAAATCCGATCGCGTCGCGCTGCGGGTACCATCCTGGTCGATCACCGACGAAGAGGGACGGCCGATCACGATGTGCCGGCTCGTGCGACCGATCGGCTCGGACCGGATCGCGTTCGACAAGCTCTGGTACACGCAGTGGCAGACGATCGCCGAGGCCGAGTTCCGCGCGCGCTGGGACGCAGAGGCGGACGATGCCCGCAACCGGCTCGACCGCGAGACGATCACGATCGCGACCGGACTGCTGCTGCCGGTGTGGAACAAGCTGCCCGACGACACCGTCCGCGTCTGGCGCATCGCCGATGCCCATGGATATTCGCAGCTGGGACGGATCGTGCCCGCGCAGGCACTCGGCCGGCTGGCAGAGAATTTCGGTGCCGACGCCGTGCCGCGCCTGACCGTCGACGAGATCATCGCCGCTGCCGCCGCAGCCGAAGGCGGGCCACTCCCCGCGCTCGGCAAGGCGCGACTGCACCGCGCATTGGTGAATGGCGATGCCCGGCTCGAAATCCGCGGCTATCCCTCCGAGAAGCGCGAGTGGCTGAAGTCGCTTGGCTGTTTCACCGAGATCATCCAGTATCGCACACGGCTGTTCGTGCCGGTCGGCCGGGCGGTGTCAATCCTTGGGGTGATCGAAGGCTGATTATCGCCACCAACATACCCCGTGTACTTCAAGTCACGACCTCGTCGCCGTCAGAGTGACCTGCCACCAACGCCACGCTGGGCTCGGCGCGCGGCTTCATCCACGTTCCGGGGAATAGTGACATGGTGTCGGTAGCGCCTCGTGGATCCGGGGGCGACCCGTTCTCCGTTTTGCCGACGACGGAATGTCGCACTCCGACCGCATGGACATGATTTCAGGCCCGGCCGGTCAGCCGTTCTCTCCAGTACCCGGTGAAGAAGACGCCTTGCGGATCGCGTTCGGCGCGCAACGCGAGGAAATCGTTGAGGCGGGGCAGGGTCTGCAGGTAATGCTCCGCCCAGATCGGGAAGTCGTAGGACGGCACGAACTTCCCCCAATGGAACCGGAACGGGACGCCCGCGTCGCGGAACAGATCCCAATATTGGCGGAAGAAGCCCTCCGCCGCCTGCGGTTCGCCGGCATTGCCGCGGAACCAGAACACATCGAAGCGGGCGACGCCATTCCGCCATTCGTCCCCACCGTCCGAATAGGCGGGACTGAGCCATGCCTTGCTCGGCGTGCTGCTGTATACTTCGGTCGAAAACCAGCCGATCGCCTGGGTGCCGCGCTGCCGGAACATTGCGTCCAGCAGCTTCATGCATTGTTCGGTACGGCCGATCGGCACCCAGATCTCGGTGAACTCGGTTCCCATCAATATGTCGTCGGCAGTGTTGTCCATGCACAGGCTGCGCCAGTAATGGTCCTGGAACAGCGTCGGCCGGCCGGGCTTGCTGATCGGCTGGAAGATGTTGAGCGCGGTGGGAAAGAGCCTCGCGAGCAGACCCGGGGCGAGGAGGAACACGAGCGTCGGGATCGCGAGCAGCACACCGATGAGCCCGGCGATGGCGTTGGCGAGGAAGACCGCGACCGGCCGACCGAGCCGCCCCGCCCACATCCGGGCGACGCAATGCGCGAATCGGGCATAGCCCCGGCGCAGCTTGGGCACCGTCGCCGCGAAGCCGTGATTGCCGAGCAGCGTATAGAAGACGTAGCCGAGCAGTTGCTCGACCCAGCCGCCGAGGTCCGGCGTGAATTCCTGATAGGGCACCGGGATGATCGTCGACGGCTTGCCGGAATCCTGGCGGATCGCCTGCCAGATGACGAGACGTTCGGCCCCTCGCTGCGGCCACCACAGCACCCGGCTGTACGGCGTCTCCGTCAGGAAGTGCGCCATCGACGGCCGCGTCGCATCGCCCGGCCCGGTCAGGTCGATCGGGCAGGCGGGGTCGTCGATCTGCACCGTCAGTTCCTGGCCATAGATATCGAACATCGGCACGAGCTGGAGCCGCACCCGGACCACGATGCCGAGCAGGCCGACCGACACCCGCATCGCATCGAAGATCGGATCACCCTGCTCGATCCACGCGGCATCGCCGCGACCATCGACGACCCGAAAGGCGACGATATTGTCGAAATCGTATATCAGCGAGCCGCCGGCCGATCCCGTCGCGGAGAAGCCGCTGACCGTCTGATGGGTGATGCCGCCCAGATCGTTGACGGCCCAGCCCTTCTCATAGATCTGGTAGAGCAGGCTGTTCTCCGGCGTCGAGGGGCCGATCGGATTATAGGGGTCCGGGCCGAGATGGATGCCCGCGCCGACTTCGACGATGCCCTTCACCTCGTCGATCCAGACGAGATCGATCATCCGGTCCATGACGAGGTCGAGATTGGGTCCGGGTGGCGGGTCGCACGCCAGGGTATGGTTGGCCGGGAAACCGTCGACAGGATCGGTGAAGATGCTCCACGCCGTCGAATGGCTGGCGCCGCGCACGCGGATCTGGAGCCGGTGCGCGACCGCATGGCGGACGAGCGCGATCACATCGTCTTCGCTGGCCGGATGATGATAGCCGTCGGTCGCCCGCGGCACGATGGATTGGTCGTACATGCCCGATCTCCCCCAACGGACGACACTGACTGTCGCCGGGAAAGAGAATTGTCGATCCCGCGCCTGACGTCTATCTGAATATTCACGGCCATCAGGTGAAACATAGAATCTCTACCGATGTGAACCCCGCCTCGCACCGGAATGATGGAGGCCAGCGATTACCGCCAAAATGGAGGTAAAATACGTTGGGTCATGAATCTGTCGCGTGTCCATCGAGATTATTTAGTACTGCGTACGCCCGTTCATGCCAGTCGACACGAGGAAGATGCCCCTTGGATCAGTCGTAGATGGCAGCCATAAACAGAACTAACTGGGATCAAAATGGCGTGCTCAGCCGAACGGATACGATGCGACCGATGGGATCGAGAAACACCGGTCGAAATGCCGGTGGCGTGGTGCCTTGCAGATCGACCACCGACAATCGTCTGTTGAAGACGTTCTCCACCGACAACCAAAGCCGCGTCGAACCCTTTACAGAATCGGCGCTCTGGTCTTGGTCCAGCGTGATGGTGACTTCGGCATCGGTCGTCCAGAAGGCAGCGTAAATGATGCCGGAACGCTCCGTCGCGGTCAGATTGTCGACGCGGGCACCGGACCGCCATCGACTGCTAAGCTGCATAGTGATGTTCTTACGTGCGGCGCTGGCTTCCATATTCAGCTTGTGGCGCGGTGTTCCCTGAATCCCGTCGAGCGGGGTTCTGAGCAGATCGATGCTGCCGACACCGCCGAATGGACGCAGAACATCCTTCATGGTCCATTCGTATCCAAGGCTGAAGTCCCATTCGACAGCGTTGCGTCGTTCTTCTGACCCGGCAGTCGACGCGTGACCGCGGCCGGTGCTCGAAATATGAAGATTGGCTCGCAAGACGTCGCGACGTTCGTCCGCAGCGTTGAACGGCCGCGTGTCGATCACCGTCAGCGCCCCTCGATCGTCTCTTGAGAAGCGGTCGGGAAAGACTTGCTGGAAGAATGCGCTTGGATAGGCGACAGGAACGATCGGGTTGATGATGCGCGCACTCGCGTATTCGGCTGTCGCCGAAAGGTTCAGGGTGTCTCTCGATGTGTTGGCACCGATCCTGGCGACGGTGTCGATCTGCGACGTGCGTTGGAGATCGGGCGTGCCCCCGGCGATGCGGGTTACGATGGCATAACCGCCGGTTCTGGCATCAATGACTAGCGTACCGTCGCTATAGACGACCGGATCGCGGCGTCTCGACAAGTCGGGGATGATACCGGTTCGGTTTCTGCTGAGACTGATCGACAGGGCATCGACAGGTTGCCATGTCACGGCGGTATCGTAGCCGGGATTGGCACTGCTGCCGCCAACCCTTTCGACATCACCGTTGATCGAGAGTGATACGGTTCCCAGTTTACCCCACCCAGGCATCGCCGGTCCAATCAAAGGAACGTCTACGCCGCCGTGCCACCGCGTTCGCCCCTGCGCGAAGCGCTGTCGACGCTCTGCTCGATCGGCTGTGTTGGAAGCGGCTACCGTTTGCCGACCCCCACCGATCCGCATGTTCGCGTTAATCTCGCCGGCGGGAAGCGAAACGAGACTTCGGGTTGCCATGACAGAAAAGTCGAGATTCGTGCTATCGCTGCTGCTGGCTAGAGGCGAGTATGTCCCGGGTAGGACGGATGCCCGAACGTCTCGCTGAGCAAGTGAAATGGCCCGATCGGACGCCCGACTGCGAACGCGGTTGGAAATCACCGAGCCGGTGATTTCGGCGGTCCAGTTGGTGCGGCCGAAGACCCCGGAGGCACTGACGCCGGTGACGATCGAGCGGCTTCGCGAAATATCGATCGCGCCGCTAACGACCTCGCCGCTATCGCGTGGCACCGACGGAACGCGATAGAAGCGCGATTGCTGAAGGCTGAGCGTGTCGCTGACCGATCCCGAGACGTTCAGGCTGACGGCGCCGAGCGGCAGGGCTAATCCGGATGTGACGGACAGGCTTCTGTTGGAAGGGACGAGTGTCCGATAGCGAGCCAGCGCGCCATCCTGCTCGTCCTCAAGAAGGTGCCGTCGTTCGCTGCCTTTCAATGCGGCGGAACCCTGAAGTGATGCGACGATATTGAAGCGTCGCTCGTGGTGGATGTTGGCACTTCGTATCGCCGAGGTACCACCGTAGCCACCGCCCTCGGTCGGCACGCGGACTGCCGCATCTCCTGTGATCGATGCGAACCGTTCCTTTAGAACGAGATTGAGAACCTGCCTGTCGGCCGGGAAGCCGAACGTGCCGGCGCGATCATTCGCAAGCACTTCGATTTCTGCCAGGGCTTCAGGCGGAATCTCGCGCAGGTCGGAGATGTCGGCGATCCGACGCCCGTTCACGATGATGGAGAATGGACGACCGCCATTACGCCGTTCGAGACGTGCGATCACTTCTCCGATCGTCATCGCGCCAAGCGTTCGGATGGATGCTTCCGAATATCGATCGGTCACGCCGGTCCTACGCCGCCGACCGGTGACTATGATGTCCGTTGTATCCGCCTCAGCAGTGGATGATCGGTCGGGTGGGCGCTGCGCGCTGTGCGCGCTGGCCAAAGCGACAATCAGCACGGACAGGCTCGCTTCAAACATGCTCCGCGCCTCGCGATCGTCTTGGGGCGCCAGACCAAAGTCCTGGCCAGTTCGCAATTCGGTGCTTCGACCACGCCGCTTGCGATCACGTTACGGGCTCAACCAAAGCTGCCGTCTCTAAAGACGTGTCGCAGATAATATCGGTTTGTTGCAACTCAAAGTCAGCATCTGAAAAATAGACTGGACTTTCATCTATCAAGTGACGTGGATAGATCGAAATTTATTACCTTCATATTGGAGGATTTATTCGGCTATGGACGTCTTTACGCATAAAAAGAGTCATAATGCGTCAATATAATCACTCGAGGCGATCAATATTGTTCGTCGATGGAGGAGTGAGCCGATGAAGAAGGTTGTGCTTGGTGCTTTTGCAACTGTGGCTCTTGTAGCCGCCAGCTCTGCCAGCGCGTCTTCCGTGGGAATTCGCGTCCAGAACAGTACGACGGCCGTCGCTTCGCCGACCTATCTCAACACCTGTGCGGCTCCCTCGCCGGCGCTCACGCCGGTGTCCCCGAGTGCGACGAGCGGTACCTCCACGGTCAGCTGCGGCCAGAACTCCGCCGTCGCCTTCGACTACACCAGTGGTGCGAAGGTTTGCCGCTTCAACCTCTCGAGTCTTTACACGCCAGGAAACCCTATCCTCGGCACGCAGGGATACTGGACACCCCGCGGCACCGGCACGTCGCGAGCAGGATCTGCGCGGTGTACGGTGACACTGACCAACCTCGACAACTTCGGCAATTACGCCTGGACTGTCAGAATTCAATGATCGATGAAGGCCCGGAGCAGGAATGTTCCGGGCCTTTAACCAAGCGTCAACCGGTTCCCGTAAAGATACGGTGAAATCTAGACCATGGTGCCCAGGCATGCAGATCACAAGCGCAACGTTTCCAAAAAGCTACGGATCTGTCGGAATCGGCACAGGCAGCAACATCGGTGCGACCAGGGTCGCAAGCGATACGCCTGCTGCAAGCTCGACTCCGAGTTCGGTGCCTGTTTCGAAAGCAGCCGGGCAGGCGGCACGTGAGAAGCTCGATGCGGATTATGCCAAGGCCGCTTCGCAAGGCACCAGGATCGTCGCCGATACCGCAAATGGGGGGCGGCACCTCGACGTATCATCCTTGACGGATGAGGAACTGGCGGCCGCTGCGAAAGGCGACGGCTTCTCCTCGGATGAAAGCCTGACCGCTAAAGCTGCCCTCGCTGGACGGATGTGGGCTACGCTCGCTCCGTTCGAAGGCAATCCTCGCGGATCGGCCGCGGCGGTCAAGTCCCTGTTTCCCGCGCTCAGTCCAGCCGTCCGGTCAGCATTGGGGTGGACTGAGGCGACACTGACCGGCAGCGACGCCGTCATTCGCAATTTCGGTGGAGCACCGAAGGAGTCCGAACAGGACACGATCCTGGAGAAACTGCGCAAGTCCCTGCAATCGCCGGGCGCGCTTAAATTCGATGCATCGCTCTTGGCCGTGCGAGGCGGCACAGTCGACCTGACGGCATGACTGTCAGGGCGAGCCGCGATGGCGCTCAGGTTTCAGGGTCATGATCGCATCAATCGATCCGGCTGAGGAACCGGCGACGCTGTTGCCGCATCGAACCATCATTGCGTCGGAGCAGCCGATTGCGCGACCTCGCGCATCGTCTTGAAACCGCCGCTCACGCGTACCGATCCGGTATCTACCACCGCGGCGGTCTTGCCGTCCAGCACGGTATAGGACGCGACGATGGCGCCGGACACCCGGAAGGGCATCTTGCCGAGAAAGGTCCAGAGGTTCTTGTAGGTATAATAACTGCCGCCGGCGAAATGGACGTGAACGAAGAGGATCTTCCGGCCCGCTGCAAGCGCATCGACGATGACCTTCTGCTCGGCGATCGCGGTCACCGGCAACCGGCCCTTCTCGTCGGCCTGCAACATGCGCGAAGTGAACGCCTCGAAAGCGGTCACCGCCGCCTTGGCCGCGCCGGCTGCCGCCTCGTACCGCGCGGCCGCTGCCAGCTTCCCCGCCTTTACGGCTGCATCGGCGGCCTTCTGGGCTTCATCCTTGAGCGCCGCGGCACTGCGATCCGCCGCCGTCGCGTTCTCGACTGCCGTCTGCACCGTCGCCGCCGTCGCCTGCAACGTCGGCAATATGGTCGTACCCGGCCGGGCGGCCAGATACATGTCGGGAAGCAGCAATCCCTTCGACTTGAGCGCGTTGCCGACATCGGCGACGAGGAGGCTGTCATCCGGCGTCAGGTCGATGCTGCCGGCCGTATATTCGGTCTGGAAGAACTTGCCGAACTTGGCCAGCGCTTGGATGCCGACACCGGCAGCGGCAAGAAAAGGCGTTTCACGAACACTGGCCGTGCCGAGTGCGGCCGGCGTCGGCTTGCTCTGCTCGGCGGTATCGAACAATGACTGCGCCCGAACCAATTGCGCATCGATGAGCTTGATGCCGACGTCGAACTGATCCCATTGATCGAGCGACAGACGGGCGGTCCCGGCCCGCACGATGAACGGACCGCCGACATTCTCGAGCTTCCGGGCGATCTGCCGCGCCGCATCCGCGGAAGCGGCGGCAGACAGCAAGGCCGCTTCCGTCTTGCCCGCACCCGTCTGCGGGGTGACACCGCCGGTGATTGCGGGCGCGTCGGGAACGCTTCCGACCTTTTGCTCGAGACGCGCCGCCGCCGCCTTGTCGTTGGCGACCTGCAGATCGACGTTGGCTTTCTCGGCGTCGAGCACCGCCTTGGTGGCCTCGGCAGCCTGTTTGCGCTGGGCGAGATCGTCGGCCGCGGCCGCCTCCGCGGCTTTGAGCGCCGCGGCGGCGTCTACCGCCTGCCTGGCTGCCTCGTCACGCTCCTTTTGCGCAATGAGCCTCGCTTTGTCCGCGTTGAGCTCGTCCACCGACTGCGCCACTGCTGCTTTTCCTGTCAGAAGGAGTGCCAGGGCCAATCCCGTCGCCATTGCCCGCATGTTTCGTGCCCCCGCACGCGACCTTGCCGAGTCGCCGCCCCAGTATAGTCTATAGCGGTATGATGGCGAGTCGGAGGACGTAATGCCTGGTGCGAACACAAAGGGGGCCGTTCGAAAGATACTGATGTCCGGAAACGTGGATGCCGGGCCGGGTTCCATTTCGGACGCGATGCCAGGACGAGGCGACATCGAGCAGCATATCGATACGTTGCTGCCAAGAGATTGGCAGGAAACGCCATTTTCGCGTCCGACGATCGATCTCTTTCGCTCCACCGTCGATCAGATCTACGATCCGAGCGTGCCCGACGATCATGTCCTCGACGATTTCGCCGTCGAGGCGATCGTCATCGCGGACGGTTCGCGTCCTGTATCCTTCATCGAGGACGGGAAGATGCTTCCGCCGATGGGCAACGGTCCCTTCATCGACCTGATGAACCGGCAGGCGGCGACGATCGAGACGATCGGGCGATCGGTCGGCCGGGTGGAATCGGATGTCCGCATCGCCGAGCCGTGGATGGACGGCGTGTTCTATGCCGGCTCGGCCTTCGTCGTCGGCCCCGATCTCGCGATGACCAACCGACATGTCGCCGAGATCATGATCCGGGGCGGCAAAGCGGGGTCCGGGCCGTTTCCGCTCAACGGCCTGTGGTGGCTGAACTTCGCAGGTGAGCACGGATCATCTGTTCGTCGCCGGTTCGCTGTACTGGAGGTGCTATGGGCAGGGTCAGACGTGGTCGGTACGGGATCCGGCCTCGACGTACTGGACATGGCGCTGCTCCGCCTGGGGCCGGCGGAAGCGGGCGACGTCCTGCCGGGTGCACTCGCCCTGACGCTCGACGAACCGGGTGAGGGCCAGACGGTCGGCATCGTCGGCTACCCCGGTCGACCGAGGATCGTCGTAGAGAAGCCCGACGACCAACTCGCCTGCGCCGAAGAAGCCGAACGCGCGCTGCTCAAGGTCTTCGACAACCGCTTCGGCTTCAAGCGCGCAGCCTCGGGCGAGGTGGATGCGCAGCCGGGTTTCGATGGCGATGTGCGTGGCTGGACGATCCGCCACGATGTCTCGACGCTGGGCGGCAATTCGGGGTCGCCGATCTTCGATCTGGGACCCGGTCGGCCGCCACGCGTCCTTGCCCTGCACTTCGGGGGATGTACGCGCAGGACGAATTACGGAACGGTGTTCGACAAGCTGGCGGATGACCTCCGTCGGTACGGCGCGCTGCCGGGTTGATCCGGGCGGGCGGCGATCCGACAAGCTTGATCCTCGCGTCCGATGTCTCATCGGTCGGGTGGCAAGACGTAGGATTAGCCGGGTCGAAGCGCGGCGAACATGAGCAGGGGTCAGCCGGCAAGCTTGTCTTTCACGGCCTTGGCCGGCTGGAAAGTCAGCTTGCGTGAAGCCTTGATCGTCATCTTCTCGCCCGTGCGCGGGTTGCGGCCATCGCGCGCGGGGCTGTCCTTCACCTTGAACTTCCCGAAGGCGTTGATCGAAACCTCCTCGCCGCGAGCGGCCGCTTCACCGATCGCGGCGAACAGGCCATCGACGATCTTCTTCGCATCGGCCTTGCCGATCCCGTGATCGGCGGCGAGCGTTTCGGCGAGTTCGGCATTGTTCATGGAGCCGCGGTCCTTTGCGAATTCGATAGTCCGATTAACGCCGACGGTCCTGTTCATGCAACATCGATCAACGGCGGTACCGAAAGACCTTTCAGGATCAAGGAGTGATCTGACGCCGGGAGATCATTGCCAGAGTCCCCGGGTCGGTACCGCGCTCCATATGCTCGACTTGTTCGCTTCGACGCTGAAGTCGCGGGCCTCCTGACCGAGCAGCGCGAGCGTCTTGGCGAGGTTGCGCCGACTCGGACCGCTGCCCCGCTGTTCCCATCGATCGAACCAGGGACGGTCGCGCTCCTCGATGTCATGGCGCAACTGCGCGATTGCAGCGGCCGTCGGCACCGCCGCGGTACGTGCCGTTCGCGGAATTGCGCGATCGAGCTCGGCGAAGAATGTCGTGGGTTCGAACGCCTTGCCACTTCGTCCGTCGACGAAGAGCAGGTCACGCAGATCGCGGTATCGTTCGCCGAGATAGACATCGATCCTGTAGCCGCGTTGGACGTCGAACCGGAAGAAGACCGGGGTTCGGGTGCGCGAGGTAAGCGTCAGTACGAACGGAGCTTCGCGAACCGAGAAGAGGCAGGCGAATTCGACCGCGCCGGCCTCGAAGCGGAACTGCTGGATATCGACGGGCAGGCCACGCATGCTGGCGTGAAGTGCGCGCAGTCCGGCCATTTCCATTATGCGATCGCTCCATTCCACATCCGCCTGAGGAGCGATATGTATTGATGCCAGTCATTGGGAATAGCCCATGCCGGAGAAACGTGTCGATGGAGGCGTCGCATTCGGGACGCGGCGCTGGGCCTGCCCTGTCATGAAACAGGCATCATTGCCCATCCACTTCGCGCCAGAAGCCAGGCTTGCGACCATGATCGGCGCGCAGCCGCGCGAGGTAGCGGTCATGGTCGGGCAGGGCGCCGTGATCGATGATCCGTCGTGCGAGACCAGCACATTCGGCAAGGTGACGTGCGGCGTGGCGATAGCGCGAGGATCGCGCATTCGTCAGCGTGAAGTCGATCATCGCACGGCGCAGCACGGTGGCCGCGAGTGGATATTTCGGTTCCAGCGCCTCGGCGGCGGGCGTCAGCAGCTCATAGAGGTTGCTGTCGATCGCGTCCGGCCGCTCGAGCACCAGCGACGCGGCACGATCGAGCGCCGGCCAGGCGGTCAGGAACGCCAGCGCGCGGTGCACATCGGGGAAGGCGCGGGAATGGGCGAGGGCACGCTGTTCGGCATCGAAATCTTCGAAATCAGGAAGACGCTGTAGGTAGGCGCGCAGGTGACCTGTATCGAGCGCGGTCGTGAACCGTTCCCATCGGAACGCATGAGCATCCTCGTGCCGCCCGAGCGCGTCCAGCACCGCGAGGCGTGACTTCTCCCATTCCGGCGGCACCCAGCCGCCGCGTCCCGCTTCGCTGGCCTCAATGGCGGTCCATGCCTCGTCGGCGCGACCGGCGGCGAGCAGGCGCTCGGCGATCCCCGCGGCGATCGCGGGAACACGTCGTCCCTTGGCGTCATATTGCGCGATCCAGGCATCGACATCGCCGCAGGCATCGGCGACCTCCTTCAGCAATCGTGCCGAGGCATGCTTGCGGTGGCTGGTGTCGATCTGATCGGCGAACAACGCACCGCCGCTACCCCAGCCGATGGCCTTCCGATCCTTCTGCGGAGGGGTGACGACCGGTTCGGCCTGCCACGCGGTCGCGAGATCGCGGATGCGCGCGAGACCGTTCGCACCGAGTGCGGGGGCGAGTGCGGGGATCAGCCGGTCGTACACGCCGTACTCGTCATACCGCACCGCTTCGAACGCCTGCTCGGCGATCGTGAGCGGGTCAGCCCGCGCGGCGACCGCAACCGGTCCGATATCCTCGGCCACGCTACAGAAAATCTCTCCCAACCGCCCGCTGCCGTCGTCGCTGCGCTCTAACACCGATTGTCCGCAGGCAGCGAAGCGCCACAGCAGGTCGAGTGCGGCCTTTGGATCGCGCGGTGCGACCAGGTCCATGATCGCGCGGTGCTATGCTTCGAGATCGGCGGCGAGGGTCTTCACCTTGTCCCAGCCGATGAAACTGCGCGACCGCGTAATGGTCGTCAGCCGCTTCGCCACCTCGTGCGCGGCATCGGCCGGACTCGCCTCGCCGGCGAGCGCCAGACGCAGCCGCCGCTTGATCGCGGCGTCACCGGCCGCAATATCCATGAGCAGAGCCGCCAGCCGCTCGGCCCCGAGCATTTCGAGGTTCTTCGCGTTGAGTGTCTTCGCGGATGCCATCCCTCCCGCCTTATGTCAGCTGGCCTCCGGCACGTTGCCGGCCGGCCGGCGACCGCGTCGTGGCTTCTCGGGCGCATCGCTTGGGGATATCGCGGGCTTGCGACCGAGGCCAAGGCGCTTTGCCGTCTCGCGACGCGCTTCCGAATAGGCCGGTGCTACCATCGGATAAGTGTCGGGCAGTTTGTACCGCGCGCGGTAGTCGGCGGGCGTCAGGCCGTGCGTCGACAGATGCCGCTTGAGCGTCCTGTACGGCTTGCCGTCGATCATACTGACGATGTGCTCGCGCGAGGCGAGGCTCTTGCGAGCCGAGACGGCCGGCGTGAAGTCCTGTTCTTCGGCCTCCGGCGCCGACGGCACCTCGTCCCGCTTCGCCAGTGTCGCCCGCGTCTGTTCGATCAGACCGGATAGTTGATCGATCGGTACCGTGTTGTTGGAGACATAGGCGGTGAGAAGCTGGACGGTCAGGGTCGTATAGTCGGGCTGTTCGGCATCGGCCATCGCGTACATCTTTCGCTGGACTGTCGGTCGCCCGGTTCTGGGCGACGATCCGCTGTCGTGTCCAGTGCCAATCCAGCACGCGCCGTCCCGCCATGATGCGAGGAGGAAGGGGGCAGGGAAGGGGGAGCACGATCATGTGTTCGACCCGGAGTTTCACCATGGCGGACCGTGTATCGGCCCGGATCGCGATCGGTGGCACCTTGCCCCGATCGCTTCTGGACGACCTGAAACAGCATATCGACGACGAGGATCTCCGCGTCGATTGGGAGGGAGAACCCTTCGACCCCGAGAATCTGCCTGTCGATACTCCCCTCGACCTGAAGGCCCATGAGGTCGCTTGGGGCTATTTCGAGCAGCTCGAGCAATTCTGCCGCGATCATGGGCTGGCCTATGTCCGCTGTTCGGGCAGCTTCGGACCGGACCGGGAAGTCTTCACCGGATCGGGTGAACCGCGGAGCCACGCGGTCACCGAGGACGATGAGTTCGTCTTCAGCCTCGAGACGATCCGCGAACTGGGCAGCATCGCCGCGATCGAGGCGCGGGCAGTCGAGGCCAACTTCACGCCGGGCCCGCTCGTGATCGTCGACGACCTGCCTTCCGAATGCGCGGAGGCGACCCATGGCTGAGACTTGGATCCAGGCGAGCTTCGCCTTCACCTGTTCGAACGCGGAGATGGCACTGCTCGAAGAGGCGTTCCTCGCCGCTGCCAACCTCGCCGACGATTTCGAGCCCGATCCACCGAGCCCGGAGTTCTTCGTCATCTTCCCGCCCGACGGCGACGATGCGTGGAGCGGCCTGCGCCGAATTTTCACCGATCCCGACTTCCCGTCGCTCGGTGCCGGGATCGAAGGCGGCAATTCGATCGAGCATCCCGATCGCAGCGTCGTCCACGTGTTCGGGACCACGGACTTTCAGCCGAATGCCATCGCGTCGCTGACCCAGCGATGCTGCCGCGCCAGCCTCGAACAGGCACCGATCGGCTTCGAATATAGCTGGAGCTGCTCGAAGCCCCGGGTCGGCGAGTTCGGCGGCGGCTGGTGCGTCGTCCATCCCGACCACCTCGACAGCGGTACCACCGGCGAGGCGCTCGCCGCCGCCCTGCGCATCTGATTCCACATCCAAAGCCCGCCACGCCCCACCGCGCGTGGGGGAGCGACGGGGCGCGTCATTCTCTCATCGAAGGATACACAGCATGCCCGACACGAATGTGGCGATCCAGCCGCTCGCCCTCTATAGCCAGACTCCGACCGACGAGCGCGGCAACTTCCACTATCAGGGCGACCTGCACCGCCCGGGCGAGCCGCTCTCCGACCTGAGCCGGCGAATCGAGCATCACCTCACCGCGACGTTCGGCAGCAGCCACTTCGGCTTGCGCAGCGAGACGTTCGCGGGCGGGCGCAAGATCACGGTCGAACTGCTCGATCATCCCGACGATCTGACGGCAGAGGACGATCGTCGCGCGTTCGAGACCGCAGTGCGCGACCAGATCGAACGGTTCGGTTTCACCCGCTCCAACTTCTACCAGGATCATATGTCCTGCGCGTTATATAGCGAGGTGCGGATCGGCGCGGCCTATTGGGCGGCGCTGGCGGCGCGGCGCGGTACCGCGCATCCGGTCGAGCAGAAGCTGTCGCTTGCCGCCTTCCGGAAGACGATCAAACTCGGCGATACGCTCAAACTGATCCACTCCCCCTGGCCGAACCGCAACCTCGGCGTCGTACGCACGGTCGAGAAGGTCCGCTCGGTCGATGTCGTGATCGGCGGCAGCCATCTCAGCTATCCTCGGGCAACCGGCTTCGCCTGCGACGGTCGGCTGGTACGGATCGCGATGGGCAGCGAGCGCGAACCCGATGCACATCTACTGTACGAATGGGAGCGCAAAGCCGCCTGACCGGAGAAGAGGGGTGTGTGGGCGGGCGTCGAGCAAGGAGGACGCCCGCCCATGACCCGAGAAACGCTGAACATCGGTCCCGCACCAGCCGAGGAGCCTTGCGCCCAGCTTGGCATCACCGACCTGTTCGAACAGGCCAATTTGCTCGAAATCCTGTGTTACCGCGCCGCGCTGACCGCCTGCCACGGCAAGCCGCCCGAGGGCGCCGCCTTCCACATCGAGCGCAACGTCCACGACTTCGGTACGTACCGCGAGCTGGCGGTGGGTTACGATGCCGACTACGAGGCGGCAGCTGCCTGGGCGTACCGGCTCGAAGACGGCCTGGCTCGCTGGCTCGATGCGGACTTCCTCGCGCCCGTCATCTACGATCGCCGCTCGCAGGTCGAGGAGTTCGCCTGCACCGACCATTTCGACGCCGCGCGGCGGGCGATGCTGCTGATGGAGCGACTGCGGATCGACGGCTACGGCACGGTCGGGCAGGCCATCCGCATCGCGCATCTGCGTGCTGCGTACCCGACGCAAGCCGAGGAGGTCGATCAGCTGCTCCGCCAGCTCGCGGACGAGGCGAGGGTCCGAAGCCCGGCCGATCGCCACGTCGGACTCTACGCGCCCTATCGCCTGACCTTCATACCGGCGATGTTCAACGATCGCCGCGGTATCCATTATCCCAAGGGTGACGTGATCGACGTCCACGCGCACGAGGTGCGGGCGGGGCATTGCCGCTACGTCGGTCTCGGCAGCGTCGGGACGCCCGACGATGCGCTCGCACTCTGCTGGGAGCACCTGGCGCGCTACGTCATCACCTGATCCGGGGCGGCGGAAATGTCCGTCGCCGACTTCCCCGACATCCGGAGACACCCATGATCGCGTTCGTCGATGGCGACCTCCTGGCCTCCCGCGCCGACATGCTGGTGAATGCCGTCAACTGTGCCGGCGTCATGGGCGCGGGGATCGCGCTCGCGTTCCGGCGGCGCCATCCCGACATGTTCGACGACTATCGGCGTGTCTGCCTCGCCGGTCGCCTGCGTCCCGGCCGGCTGCATGTGTGGCGGCTTCCCGATGGCCGGCGCATCGTCAACCTGCCGACCAAGCGGCATTGGCGCGATGGATCGCGCTACGGCGATATCGACGCCGGGCTGGCGGCGCTGCGGACGTGCATCGAACGGTTCGAGCCGGCGAGCGTCGCCGTGCCGGCGCTCGGTTGCGGTTGCGGCGGCCTCGACTGGCAGCGAATCGCGGCGATGATCCGGGCGACGCTCGTCGACCTCGATGCGCGTATCCTCTTTTACCAGCCACGCGCGTCTCGTAGTTTCCTGAGTTCCTGAGCCATGGCTGGCGTCTCGTGCCGACCCGTCCGATGTAACCGGGCGGGTTGCGATCGCACTTGGTCGTGTGATCCTGCCATCACCGTCGTCTGTCCGACCTGCGGCGCCCGGGAAGGCACTCGCTGTCGCCGGCCCAGTGGTCACTACGGACCGTTCGTCACGCTGCATGCCGCCCGCGACCTGCTCGCCGACCGTGAGGGCCGCTACGGCATGTGCCCGCTCGGCATCTGCGGCGCGGTGAACCGGCCTTTTCAGCCAGGCCTTCCATTCGACTGAGGCACGCGATGGTAGCGTCCCGACCCGCATCCCCCCGGAGGAGCTTTCCGATGATCGATACCCTGTTCCGGCGGGTGGCCGCCGACCACGGCTGGACCGACGCCGCCCAGGTCGCCGTGCTCCTGCGCTATGCCGCCCACACTGGATCGGCGGCGATGCTGCAGGCCTTTCTCGATCGCGAGCGCGGTGCCGCCAACGACGACGATCCGTTCCAGGACGCCGTGATCGCGATCCTGCGCGATCCGGGCCTCGTGCTTGACGCATCGTTCCGCCGCTACTGCGCGGGCTGCCGTGATCTCCTCACGCCCCGGCAGGCCGCCGAGCGCTGGTGCTGCTGGCGCGCCGCCTGACCTCACCCTCCAACGCCGTTTCGTACAGGAGCCATCACCATGATCGAGCCGACCGAGGTCGACCGCAATCACGAACAAATCCTCGCCGCACTGCCCGAGATGTGCGCGACGGTGCTGCCGAGCACGCACGAGCCGATCATCATAAAGCGCGGGCAGGCCGGGCACTGGCCGCTTCCCGACGGCATGACGATCGAGCGCATCAACGCCGTGTTCAAGGCAAGTCCCGCGCAGATCGAGGCGATGCTGGTCGGCTCGATGTTCGGCTGGGACGTGGCGGGTGCGGACCCCGCGCGCTACGACTCCGACGGACGACCCCGGCGGACCTGAGCCGTGGCGATCGAGATCGTCGTCGGCTTGCCCAGCCTGTCCAGGGGGCCATTGCTCGATCGCGCCCGTGCCATGCAGGTGCCGGTCCTCGTCTCCGCGAACGCCTTCTCGCGCTGGCAGTGCCGCCAGGGCTGGCGCGAGTGGTGCGGCTGGCGCACCGGCACGCTCGCCAACGCGCATGGCCTCCTATCCGTCGATCTCGACAGCGCGGGCTTCGTCCTGGCGGTGAAGGAACGCGGCATCCCCTGGACCATCGACGATTATATCACGCTCGCCGGATCCTTCCCGTTCCGGCGCTTCGCCAGCCTCGACCTGTGCTGCGAGGCCGAGATCGCGCAGGACCGCGACGAGGTGCTCGACCGGATCGCGCGGACCATCCAGCTCAATCGCGCCTGCCATGCGCGCGCCATCGACGCTGGCATCGCGCACGCCTTCATGCCCGTGCTGCAGGGGCGGCGGCCCGAGGATTATCTGCGATCGTGGGACGGTATCGCGCATCTCGTGCGGCCGGGACAGGTGGTCGGCGTCGGCAGCCTCTGCCGGAGGCATGTCGGCGGCCCCGACGGCCTGGTGGCCGTGATCGACCGGCTCGACCGGACCCTGCCTCCCGAGGTCCGGCTGCACGGCTTCGGGGTCAAGGGCACGGCACTGTCGCTGCCCGCCGGCTTCGGCGACCGGATCGCCAGCATCGACAGCCAGGCCTATGGCATCGCTGCGCGCCGGGAAGCCCATGCCGCCGGCCGATCGAAGACCGGGCAGATGGTCGCTGCTCATATGGCGCGCTGGACGGCGCGTCAGTACGAGCGGGCCGATCGTGCCGTTCCTGCGCAGGGCATCCTCGAACTGGACGTTCCCGATCCTTCTCCATCCGACCGGTGGGAACGGGCATTGGCCGACGCTCGCCGGGAAATCCGCGACCTGATCGCCGATGGCGAGATCGGTCACGATCAGATCACCGCCGGGTGGATCGCCGAGTGGGCGGCCGACATGCTCGATCCTTGATCGCCGACCCGAACATACCGATGATCCGGGACATGTCGTTCACCGCTTCGAGCATGCTGCGCGCCGTCGCATTGTTTGCCGGCATATCCTGCTGCCTGACGGCCACGGTTGTGCATGCCGACCCCTGTACCGCGGCGCTCCCTGCCCCTGGTACGCGGTTCACAGGCACCGTCCGCCATGTCATCGATGGCGACGGGCTGTGTGTCGGACCTGCCGGTCGACCCGATCGCTGGATCGAGATACGGCTCGCGGACTTCTATGCGCCCGAATCGAGAGAGGCCGGGGGGCGACGCGCCAAGGCAAGGCTGGCCGCGCTGACGATGGGCCGAACGCTCACCTGCGTGGCCGGGCACCGCAGCTATGACCGCATCGTTGCGCGCTGCATGATGGATGGACGGCCGATCGGCTCCTGGCTGCGTGCCGAGGGCGGGCGGGAAGGCGGGCGGGGTTTTCGGCACCGCTAGACCCGAAC
>NZ_JASCXF010000025.1:0-64907 GCF_030062225.1 Sphingomonas sp. 2R-10 | reverse complement strand
CCGCAAGATATAACGACCGAGGCGACCATGAAGCCGTTTTTGCATATTTCCCGCCGCCTTCTCCTAGTCGGGCTGACGCTGTGCCTCTCGGCGCCGGCAGCGGCACAGGACGTGCCGAACATCGCAGCTGCGGCGGATTTGCGCGTGGCGCTGACCGACGTCGCAGCAGCATTCAAGCGCGATACCGGACAGGAGGTGAAGCTGACGTTTGGCTCATCGGGCACCTTCTTTCAGCAGATACAGCAGGGCGCGCCGTTCCAGCTCTTCCTATCGGCCGATGAGCAGTACGCGACCGATCTTGCCCGCGCCGGTAAGACTGTAAATGCGGGCACTCTCTATGCGATCGGGCGTCTTGCGGTGGTTGCCCCAAAGGGCTCGCCGCTGACACTCGACAGCAACCTTACCGGCCTGCGCAACGCACTCGCACGCGGGCAGATCACCCGGTTTGCCATCGCCAATCCTGAGCATGCTCCCTACGGCGCACGGGCACGTGAAGCGCTGCAGCACGTGAAGCTGTGGCAGCCGCTCGCCAGCAAGCTGGTGCTGGGAGAGAACGTATCCCAAGCGCTGCAGTTCGCGATCGCTGGCGGTGCCCAAGGCGGCATTGTCTCGTATGCCCTGGTCCTGGACCCAGCGTTTGCGGCGCGCGCGAGCTATAAGCTGCTGCCCGCCACGTGGCATAAGCCGCTCCGCCAACGGATGGTGCTGATCAAGGGGGCCAGTCCGACTGCGCAGCGGTTCTATAGCTATGTTCAGCAACCCGCCGCACGCCGCATCCTGGTCAGGTACGGATTTGCCCTTCCCGGCGAGCGTTGATCGCGGCGGATGGACTGGCAGGCGCTCCGCCTATCGCTGTGGCTCGGTTTTCTGACGATTGCAGTGTTGTTGCCCGTGGCGATCGTCGCGGGGCGCTGGCTTGCGACCACGCGATTGCGCGGGCGTGCGCTTATCGAAGCGGCTCTGACGCTACCCCTTGTTCTGCCCCCGACCGTCATCGGCTTCTATCTTCTTGTCGGCATGGGGCCTGACTCCCCGATCGGCCGTGTCTGGCAGGCGCTGTTTGGAGGTGCGTTGGTATTCAGCTTCCAAGGCGTGCTGGTTGCATCGGTCGTCGTCAATCTGCCCTTCGCGATCCAGCCCGCGCAGCGGGCATTTGAAGCGATCGGCCAGGAGCTACGCGACGCATCAGCGACGTGCGGTCATTCGCGCTGGCAGACCTTCCGGCGCGTAGAGCTGCCGCTGGCATGGCCTGGGATTATCACCGGTGCAGTGCTGGCGTTTGCCCACACGCTGGGCGAGTTCGGCGTCGTGCTGATGGTAGGCGGCTCGCTGCCCGGCGAGACGCGGACGCTAGCGCTGTCCATCTATGATCGGGTGCAGGCATTCGACAATGCGGCCGCTGGCAGCATGGCGGCGGTGTTGATGGGGATATCGTTGATTGCGGTGACGATCAGCTTAATCCTGACGGGGCGTAAGCAACGGCATGGCTGACGGCCTGGATGTTCGCATAAGAGCCACCACGCCGATCGCGATCGACGTGGCGTTCAGCGTCCATGCGCATGAAACGCTGGCGCTGATTGGCCCCTCGGGCGCGGGCAAGTCCACCATCCTACGGACGGTCGCGGGGCTGCACCGCGTGCCAGAAGGTACAATCCAGGCCGGTGGCGACACCTGGCTCGATACCGCGGCCGGGATCGATCTTGCTGCCTCC
Source organism: Sphingomonas sp. 2R-10 (assembly GCF_030062225.1). Lineage (NCBI taxonomy): Bacteria > Pseudomonadati > Pseudomonadota > Alphaproteobacteria > Sphingomonadales > Sphingomonadaceae > Sphingomonas > Sphingomonas sp. 2R-10. Next base: position 63,196 of record NZ_JASCXF010000025.1, on the reverse strand, counting down.
CGGCGGCATGCTGGCATGGTGTTTCAGTCCTATGCGCTCTTCCCGCACCTCACTGCGGGACAGAACATCATGGAGGCGATGCTCGACCGGCTGCGGGATGAGCGACGGCACCGTGCAGACGCCTTCCTGAAGCGTGTTCACCTCGAAGGGCTGGGCGATCGCTTGCCAGCGACACTATCGGGGGGCCAGCAGCAGCGGGTCGCACTCGCCCGTGCGCTTGCCAGAAACCCGAAAGTCCTGTTGCTCGATGAACCCTTCTCGGCAGTCGATCGCCCGACACGCCGCTCGCTTCACCAGCTTTTGAGAGAGCTACGATCGGAAACACCTCTCCCGATCATCTTCATTACCCACGACATCGAGGACGCTATGGCGAGCGCGGATCGCTTATGCCTGATCGAAGCCGGGAAAATCACTGCGGACGTGAAGGCAAGCCGGATGGCCACCCAATGTGACGGCCGACTGTCAGCTTGGCTGAATGACGTGTGATTTGAGGCAATCCATTCCTCGATGACTGTGAGGCAATGCGCCTGCGCCGGCGATCGTAACCCCGGGCGGACTTTATCGACGTTCAGAGAACAAACCGAAGATCCACGCATTATATATAGCGGTATATAACGCTGCGTGGGGTATCAGGTGCCGAGGAAGTTGCGGATCGACATGGAAGGGCGGCGGTATGGCCGGCTTGTCGGCGTTGCCTATTCGCATACCTCACCAGGTGGTCGCGCCTATTGGCATTTCGATTGCGATTGTGGCGGCACGGTCGTCGCGGATGGCTGCAACGTCCGTGCTGGGAACACGGCAAGTTGCGGCTGCCTTCATCGCGAAATCTGTGCCGAACGTCTGACTGTCCACGGGCATCGTGCTCGGAAACATCACGGCCCGACCTATCGGAGCTGGCAGTTGCTCAATGATGGGGCGCGGAACCCTTCGTCGCCGGGCTGGCGGGCTATGGGTGCTCTTGGCCTCGTCCCACATTCGATATGGGCCGCTTCATTCGAGCGGTTTCTAGCCGACATGGGTGAACGCCCTGCCGGTACTCAGCTTGTGCGGATCGATGCGGCACGAGGATTTGAGCCGGGCAATTGTCGATGGGCGCCGGTCGACGATCGCCGTGTTCGTGCTTTGCGCAGCTGGGCTTGCCGAAAGGCAGCAGTGGTCTCCCAAACCGGTCAATTGCGCCCTCAACAAGCCTCGCCGGCCACGTAGTCGAAACCGGGATGATCGATCCGGTAACCCGCGCGTTTCCGGCTCCCCTTCTTCAAGGCCTCAACCATCCGGCGCACATCATGGCGCTGTCCATCCCCGGTCCGGCAGCCGCCTGCGACCAATTTCTATCTTCCCTATGGAGAACGTCATGACCGATCGCCTGACCATGCAGGATCCTCGCAACCAGTATCCCCAGCCTCCCTTTCCGCGTCAGCCCCAGCCCGTACCAGGTGAGGCATCCAAGATGAACCCGGTGCCGGATCATGGTGAGACGAGCTACAAGGGATCGGGCAGGCTGACCGGCCGCAAGGCGCTCATCACCGGCGCAGACAGCGGCATCGGCCGCGCCGCTGCGATCGCGTTTGCGCGCGAGGGAGCGGATGTCGCCATTTCCTACCTCCCGGCGGAGAAGAGCGATGCCGCCGAGGTCATCCAGCTGATCGAAGCCGAAGGCCGGACGGCCGTCGACCTTCCCGGTGATATCACCGATGAGGAGTGGTGCCGGACGCTTGTTGCGCAGGCCGTCGAGACGCTCGGCGGGATCGATATTCTCGTCATCAACGCCGGGCGTCAGCAGAACCGCGAGGACATCTCCAAGGTCACGTCGGAGGATTTCGACAAGACCATGAAGACCAACCTCTATGTGATGCACTGGATCGCGCAGGCGGCCGTACCGCATCTCCCGGCAGGTGGTTCGGTCATCACCACCGCTTCGATCCAGGCCTATGAGCCGTCCGCGATCCTGCTCGACTATGCGACGACGAAGGCGGGGATCGTGGCCTACACCAAGGCTCTCGCCAAGCAGCTGCTGGAAAAGGGCATACGCGCTAACGTCGTGGCCCCCGGCCCGTTCTGGACGCCGCTCCAGGCATCCGGCGGTCAGCCGCCCGAGGCGGTGATGAAGTTCGGGTCGGAAAGCCAGTATGGCCGGCCGGGTCAGCCCGTCGAGATCGCGCCGGTCTATGTGCTGCTGGCGAGCCAGGAAGGCAGCTACATCAGCGGCGAGGTGTACGGCGTCACTGGTGGTGCCGGCGTCGCCTGACACATAAGAAAAGCCCCCGATCGGTCACGCCGATCGGGGGCTTTTGATACGGCATGGCATCGTCGTTTCAGGCGATGCCATGCCGTTTTTGTATCAGGCCGCTTCTGCCTTTTCCTGCGCGAGGCTGGCGCTGTCGATGACGTACCGGAAGCGGACATCGCCCGACTTCACCTTCTTGTACGCCTCGTTGATCTCCTGGATCGGGATCACCTGCACGTCAGGCGCGATGCCATGCTCGGCGCAGAAGTCGAGCACCTCCTGCGTCTCTGCGATCGAGCCGATCAGCGAACCGGCAATCGACTTGCGCCCCATGATGACCGGCATGTGGTTCCAGCCTGGCATGGGGGCCAAAGCGCCGACCGAGACATAGGCAGCATCGTGCTTGAGCAGCGGAATGAACGGGTCGATCTTGTGCTTCTCCGGGATCGTCGAGAGGATGAAGTCGAACTGACCCTCAAGCGCTTCCGAGGCTTCCTTGTCGCCTTCGACGACGCCCTTGGCACCCAGCTTCTCTGCCTCCGCGACCTTCTCCTTGGTCGTCGTGAAGACCGTCACATCGGCCCCCATTGCGACCGCGATCTTGACCGCCATGTCACCCAGACCGCCGAAGCCGACGACGCCGACCTTGTCACCGGCCTTCACCCCCCAATGCTTCATCGGCGAATAGGTGGTGACGCCTGCGCACAGGATCGGGGCTGCCGCTTCGACCGGTATCGATGCCGGTATCTTCAGGACAAAATCTTCCCGCACGACGAGGACGTCCGAGTAGCCACCGAACGTATTGTCCCGGCCATACATGTTTGTGCCGGTCTTCGCCTGCGCAGCGGGCTTCATCGGGCCGTTATAGGTCGCCAGCCAGCTGTTCGGCCCTTCGCAATATTGCTCATCACCCGCCTTGCACGGACCGCACTCATGGCAGCTGTCGATCATGCAGCCGACCCCGACCAGATCGCCCACCTCATGCTTGGTGACGCTCGCACCCTTGGCCGAAACCCTCCCCACGACCTCGTGGCCTGGCATGCATGGATAGACGGTATTGCCCCAGTCATTCTCGCACTGATGGATGTCGGAGTGGCAAACGCCGCAGTACAGGACGTCGATCTGCACCTCGTTGGCCTTGGGTGGATCGCGTTCGATCTCGATCGGCTTCAGACGTGAGAAACTGTGCTTGGCGGCATAGCCGGTAGCGGTGACCATGATCGATGACCTTTCGCGAGGCAGGGAGTGTCCTGCCAACGAACGTCCTGTCAGGCGTCGCTATCCTTAATGAAGCACTATATTTTTGCGGATATATTGTATCGCTCGAGAGGGACATAAGGCCGCGCAGTCGCACTTTGGCAACGGTTGCGGTACATGACGGCCTGGTTGCCCAGACGGGCAACCATGAATGCAGGGAAGCATCCATGAAGATCAGCGCGCGTAACCAGATTTCCGGCACCATCGTCTCGATCACGCCCGGCGCGGTGAATGGTTCGATCAAGGTCGAAATCGGTGGTGGGAACGTCGTGACTGCCAACATCACCGAAGAGGCGATTGCCGACCTCGGTCTGGCGGAAGGCGAGGCGGTCACCGTCATCATCAAGGCCAGCGACGTGATGATCGGCAAGTAAGATGAAGGTCGGACCCCTCTGGCTGAAAATCCAGATCGCATGCGGCGATGCCCTGGCGATGGGACCGGGTAAGGCCGACCTCCTGGAAGCGATTCAGTCCGAGGGGTCGATCAGCGCGGCAGGCCGCGCACTCGGCATGAGCTATCGCCGCGCCTGGCTGCTGGTCGATGAAATGAACCGCTGTTTCGATCCTCCGCTGGTGGATACTGTCAAGGGTGGCGGTCTTGATCGCGGGTCGCGGGTAAGCCCCACCGGCAAGGCGGTTCTGGAAGCTTACCGTGAAATGGAGCGGGAGGCGTCCGCGGTTGCCGAGCGGCCAGCCTACGCGCGGGTGCAAAGCTTTTTGCGCTCCGCGCCGCTTTCCCCGGACTGAGCGCAACTGACTTCGAAACCCAATATATACGGATGAATATCGCAACGATATAGGGCCGTACATAGAACCGCGGCTGCGACCGCGAAAAGGGGTTTCCATCAATGTCGAAGCGTATCGCAGTCCTGCTGTGTGCCGTAGCCGTGCCTGCCATTTCCGCACCTGCGGTGGCTCAAACGATCGTTCCTGCACCTGCTACAGAACAGACGAACGCGCAGGCATCGGCAAGCGATGAAGGCCTGCCTGACGTCATCGTCACGGCCCGGCGCCGGGCGGAAGATGCGCAGCGCGTTCCTGGCGCGCTGTCGGTGGTGGGCGGTGCGCTTCTCGATCAGAGCTACACGGTCAACACGCAAGGCCTGACGACGCTGATCCCGACGCTGAATTACAGCTCGGCCAATCCGCGCAACACCGCCTTCACGATCCGTGGCCTTGGCTCCAGCGTCGTCGCGGTCAGCCAGGCCAACGACGGGCTGGAGGGCGGCGTCGGCTTCTACGTCGACCAGGTTTATCATGCGCGTCCGGCGACGGCCGCGTTCGACTTTGCCGACATCGAGCAGGTCGAGGAACTGCGCGGGCCGCAAGGAACGCTCTTTGGCAAAAACACGACGGCAGGCGCACTCAACATCACCACGCGCGCGCCGGCCTTCACCCGTGAAGGCTTTGCCGAGCTGTCCTACGGCGACTACAACTTCGTCCAGGCCAAGGGCTGGGCATCGGGGCCAATCACCGACACGATTGCCTATCGTATCTCGGGCGTCTCGACCCGCCGCGACGGCGTGCTCGACAATGTTCGCACCGGCCGGGCGGCCAACACGCTCGGCACGCAGGCGGTGCGTGGGCAACTGCTCTTCAAGCCGGACGACACGATCCAGATGCGGGTCATCGCCGACTTCACCAACTTCCAGGCCTATTGCTGCACGCAGGTCTATTTGCGCACCGGCACGAGCCTGCGAGCGGCCAACCGCCAGTTCGGCGGGCCGAACGGCTTGGCTGCGCAGTTCGGCTATTCGCCGCCCAGCACCAACCCCTACGACCGCAAGATCGACATTGATGGGCCGCTGGGCGTCGACACCAACGAGGGCGGCGTCAGTGCAATCACCGACTGGAATCTTGGCCCGGTCACGCTGACGTCGGTCACCGCGTGGCGTTTCTGGAATTGGGATGCGGAGAACGACCGCGACTATACCGGCATCCCCGTGCAGCTGTCGCAGCACATCCCATCCCGGCAGGATCAGTATAGCCAGGAGCTTCGACTTGCCTCGAACGGCACCGGGCCGCTGTCTTATGTCGTTGGCCTCTATGGCTTCCGCCAGCGGCTGACCGGGCGACCGATCAGCATCTATGGTCCGGCCGCCGCGCACTACCTGATCGGCACGGTGACGGGCGCGAACAACACGGCCGTGCCCTCCAACCTGCTCGACGGCTACGGGCAGGACGGGCGCACTGACTTCCGCAGCCTCAGCTACGCTGCCTTCGGCGAGGTCAATTACCGCTTCTTCGATCGTCTGACGGCGACGGTGGGCCTGCGCTACACGCAGGAAGACAAGGACGGCTATTACAACACGACCGTCTCAGGGGGGCCGGCGACGACCAGCACAGCCCTCATCAACGCCCGCCTCGGCGTGCTGCGTCCGCAAAGCTATGAGGCGCATGACAGCGACGGCAGCCTGACCGGACGCGGCAATCTCGCCTGGCAGGTGACCGATACGACCATGGCCTATGCGAGCTATGCGCGCGGGTTCAAATCGGGCGGGATCAACATGTCCGGTCTGCCGCTCGATAACAACAATCGGCCGGTTCTGGCGACCGCCGTGGTGCGGCCTGAGCGCAACGAGACCTATGAAATCGGCCTCAAAAATACGCTGTTCGACAATCGGCTGATCTTCAACATCGACGGCTTCTACACCAAGGTCCGCGACTTCCAGGCGACGGTGGTGGAGAACTCGCTGACCCAATCAGTGCAGCTTCGCGGCTACCTGTCCAACATCCCAGAGGTGACGGTGAAGGGGATCGAGGCGGACGTGACCGCTCTCATCCTGCCGGGTCTCAGCGCACGAACCAACTTCGCCTATTCGGATGGCGAATACACCAACTACCCCGCCGGACCTTGCCCGCTGGAAGTGCAGACCGCCGCCACGACGCGGTGCAGCCTCACTGGGCGGCGGCTCGCTTCGCTGCCACGCTTCGCGGTGACCGCCGGGCTGGATTATCAGCGTCCGGTGGGTGACGGGCAGGTGTTCGTCCATGTCGATACCGCATCGCGCAGCGGCTTCAATGGCGACCCCAGCCTCTCGCGCTTTACCTACATCCGCGGCTACAACCTGACCAATGCCAACATCGGTTATCGCTTCGCGGACGGGCTGGAGCTGATCGTCTGGGCACGCAATCTGCTCGACGCCGATTACATCCAGAACCTCACGATCCAGGCGGGTAATTCCGGCCTGATCGTCGGCACGCCAAGCGATCCGCGCACCATCGGTGGGACGATTCGCTTCCGCATGTGATCGTTCAACGTCCCTGTGGCAGCATCGTTATTTGCTGCCGCAGGGATCGTCCGGATACGCAAAGGCGGGATTTTCGATAAAGCCGCGATCGGTCAGCGCCTCCAGATAGGCGAGCAGGCCGTCCATGTCGGCAGCATTCAACCTTATGGGGTGGCGGGCGATGGCTTCACCAAGCGTGCGCGCGGACCCGTCGTGAAACCATGGGCCGGTCACTGCGACGTTGCGCAGGGACGATGTGCGAAAGCGCCCGTCGTCCTCTGCCTGGCCTGTCGTCTCCGCCAAGCCGCGATCCGTCTTGTTGACGGGCAGCACTGCGTGAAAGCGGCCATCGGTGAAGTTGGGACCGGAATGGCAGGAGGCGCAGATTCGACCGAATATCGCCTTGCCGGCGCTCGCTTCGCGGGAGAGGTTGCCCCGATCGGCGGGCGTATCGAACGACACCATGCTGCGCTCGAAGCTCGCCAGCGCCAGCGTGACGCTGGACATGTCGATCCGACCCCGGCGATCCGGGAAGGCTGCGCGGAACTGGCGCCGGTAGCAGGCATCGCGCGACAGCCGGCGTGGGATTTCCTGATCGCTGCCGTGCATCCCCATCTTGACCGGCGTCAGACCGAAGATCGGGATCGCAGCTTGGGCTTCCAGCGTCGTGACGCGTGGATCGGCCGCGGTCAGGACGGGCAGCCATGCGACATTGGCGAGGCCCGGCACATTGCGGCGGCCGGCATCGCCGTGCACCCCCGGCCGGGTCGTGTTGCCGTCCGCGAAGGCGTGCTTCTGCTCGTGGCAGCTTGCGCACGACATCGTACCGTCGATCGACAGGTCCGCGTCGTAGAACAGTCGGCGACCGAGCGCGACTTTCGCGGCCGACATCGGATTGTCAGCGGGGACGACTGGCGCGACGACGCCCGCCGGCAACGTCCACCGCCACGGGGCAGCGACCGCGGCCGTCAGGATCAACGCCGAAAGCGCCAGCGCCGCCCGTCCGATCACGCCGGCAGCTTCGTCACCATCAGCGGCAGATCGGCGGTGCCATTGCCGGCGACCTGAAGGACGTAGCGACCAGCGCCGAGATCGAAATCGACCATCTTGCGGATGCCGGTGCAGGCAGGGCCGTGACCGTGCGCGACCGAGGTCGCGGGTTTGCCGTCCGCCAGCACATCGATCCACGCGCCCGAACCCAGCGCGATCCGATAGCGACCCGGGGTGGCGACGGTGAACGCAAAGACGCCCCCATAGCTGACTGACCCGCCCGGCTTCTCTGGCCGCACGACGTACTGCACGTCCCGCGTGGACGGGAGGCGTACCGTGACCGCTACGCCAGGTGTCAGCATTGTTGCCTGCGCGGCTGTGCGACCGGCACTAAGCGGACGCGGCGAGGCCCAACCCGACAATTCCGCAGGCGGCGCGGCGACGGAAGGACAAGCGTCGTGTGCAGGAGCGGACGCCTGCAACAGCATGGCAGCGAGCAAGGCATTGAACATCGGCGGCAACTCCTCCAACAGGGTATATATCTCGTCGTATATAGATGATCGAAGACACGAAACAGTCGGCTCGATCGCAAAGGGGTACTATCGATGCGCTTTACGCTGACCGCGGCCATGTTGCTTGCTTCATCGACCATGCCGGCGTTCGCGCAGGATGCGCCCTCCGCGCCGCGTGACGAACAGGACAATAGCTTCCGGCTCGGCGAGATCATCGTCACCGGCGCGCGCCCGCAGGGCGTCGAGATCGGCAGCGAGTCCGTTGGGCAGGAGGCGATCTACAAGTTCGATCGTCAGTCGCTCGACGAGGCGGCGAGCCTGATCCCCGGCGTCACTGCCGGCAACAGCGGCGGGTCGCGCAACGAACGCCTGCTGTTCGTGCGCGGCTTCGATCGGTTCCAGGTGCCGGTGTCGATCGACGGCATTCGCGTCTATTTGCCCGCCGACAACCGCCTCGACTATGGCCGTTTCCTGACGCCTGACGTGGCGCAGCTCCAGGTTGCCAAGGGCTATGCGTCGGTGCTGGACGGCCCCGGCGCGATGGGCGGCGCAGTCAACCTCGTAACCCGCAAGCCGACCAAGGCGCTGGAGATCGAGGGCCGTGCCCAGCTCAATCTCGATCGCGGCGTGGACTATGCCGGCTATAACGCCTTCGGCCTGATCGGCACCCGGCAGGATCGCTGGTATGCGCAGGCAAGCTACGCGATCAACGACACCGACCATTGGGATCTGCCGGGCAGCTTCACGCCGACCGCAAACGAGAACGGGGGCGCGCGCGACTTTTCCGCGACCCGCGACTGGCGGGTGAACGCCAAGCTCGGCTTCACCCCCAACGCGACCGACGAATACTCGTTGAGCTACACCCGGCAGGAGGGCGAGAAGAACGCGCCCCTCCACATCACCGACCCGATCAGCACCCAGCGCAACTGGAGCTGGCCCTACTGGAACATCGAGAGCATCTACTTCCTTTCCACGACCGCGCTGGGGGACCGCGCGACGCTGCGCACGCGCGTCTATCGCAACACCTTCGATAACCTGCTCAGCGCCTTCGACGATCGGACGCAGACCACCCAGACGCGCGCTCGTGCCTTCAACAGCTATTACGAGGATGAATCCTGGGGCGGCTCGGCCGAGCTGGCGCTTCGTCCCACTGATGCGGACCGCCTGTCGCTCGCCGTCCATTACCGACGCGATCAGCACGACGAGTACCAGCAGAGCTTCCCCAGCGGCTTCACCGAACCCCGCCAGCGCAGCGTCGAGGACACCTATAGCATCGCGGGCGAATATGCCCGCGACCTGACCCCGACCGTCGCGCTGACGCTGGGCGCGAGCTACGACTGGCGCGACCTGTCGCGCGCGGAGGAATACGGCACCCCGCCCACGGGCGGCGCGGCGCGCATCTTCAGCTATCCGTTGCGCAACGCCGATGCCTGGAACGCGCAGGGGCGTATCGAGTGGAAGCCGGTCGAGAGCAGCCGGCTCTATGCCAGCGTCTCGTCTCGCGCCCGTTTTCCGACGCTGTTCGAGCGGTTCTCGACGCAGTTCGGCACCGCCGCGTCGAACCCCGGCCTCGATGCCGAGCGTGCGACCAATTACGAGCTGGGCGGCAGCCATGCGATCGGCGCGCTGACCGTCACCGCCGCGCTGTTCTACAGCGACATCAACAACGCAATCGTGGCGGTGCGTCCGGCGGGCTTCCCGGCCAACACCTCCCAGCGCCGCAATCTCGGTTCGGCGAACTATTATGGCGGCGAGATCGGTGTCGTGGCGCGCGTCGGGCCGACACTCGACATCGGTGCCAACTACACGCACATCGAACGCAACTTCACGATCAGCCCGCAGACCGGCGTCGTCGTCCCTGCGTTCGAGCTGACTGACGTGCCGTCCGACAAGGGCTTCGTCTATGCAAGCTGGCGTCCTTTCCCGCGCCTGGAGCTGACGCCCAGCGTCGAGTTTGCGTCCAACCGCACCACCATCACCACGGCATCGCCCCCGGTCTATTACCGCACCGGTAGCTATGTTCGTGCCGACATCCGGGCAGACTTCGCGCTCACAGAGCAGCTGTCGATCGGTGTTGGCGCGCGCAATCTGTTTGATGAATATTACACTCTGACGGACGGCTTCCCAGAGGCTGGACGCAGCTTTTTTGCTGTCGTGCGGGCACGATATTGATTGGAGATTACGGTCGGAGTTTATTTGTTGGGGTCGCACGATTGTTGCGAGGATGACGGTAGCGGGCGTCGAGCAATGGCAATGACTGTAGTGCCGCACTGCGACGGTCGCCTCAAAGACCCGGTCTTAATAGGGTAGGTGCTGGATGGTCCTTGATGTATCTAGACGTCAAAAGGACTTTGCCCGAAATCATACGCTGTTTCTTTAAGCTTATTCCACACGGAAAAAGGACCAGCGTTTCTCGGTGTCCGGTGAGCATACCCTACCAAGACCGGTGATATCCATGACCGGCGTTGATGAACGATGAGCCACTTTCTCACATCGAGAATTTTGAGCAGAAGCGCTTTGAGCCGACCAAGCATGGCGCGCCCGTAAGCGTTCCGGTCTTGTTCTACGCAGCATGTTCTTTAGTGATGGTTAGCCGAACAGAAGGCCGTGACGGCTGTGCGCCACGCGGGCAAGGGAATGAAATGGTAGACTACGCAAAGCTGAGCCGTGACGACTTAATACGCCTGCTGCATGAGCGGGACGGGTCCGACGCGGGCGGGATCCGGCTTACCTATCCAGGGCAAACGCCTCCGTGGCAAATCATCCGTCAACTCAAGCCTCGGTCGCAGCGCATCGAGCAAAGCCTCTGCGTTGGACCAGAGGGCAGCCAGTCGGCAAATGCGCTTATCGAGGGTGAAAACCTTCAGGCACTCGTCAGTCTCTACAAATATCGTGGTCAGGTTGATCTCATCCTGACCGATCCTCCGTACAACACCGGCATGGATTTTCGCTACAATGACCGCTGGGACGAGGATCCGAACGACCCCGACCTAGGGATGCTTGTGCCGGCAGATGATGGTTCGCGTCACTCGAAGTGGCTGCGTTTCATGACGCCGCGCCTGTGGATGATGAAGGAGATGCTGAAGCCCGGCGGTGTGCTCGCGATATGCATCGATCATCGTGAACTATTCCGGCTGGGTATGATGCTCGACGAAATGTTCGGCGAGGGTAACCGGATCGGTCTGCTGAACTGGCAAAAATCCTATGCGCCTAGGAACGACCAGCGACATCTCTCGACGGCAACAGAATATGTTTTGGTTTATGCGAAAAATGCGGATCGCTCAAAAACCGGTCTGCTGCCCCGCACCGAAGCGATGGACTCGAGGTATTTGTCTAGAGACAAGGACCCTCATCCGTGGAAACCAGGCGACTTGACGGCACGAGGTGAGGATACTCACCTGTCGATGATCTACGCTATTCAGTCTCCTTTCACCGGCGAACTCCATTACCCCACCGCCGGACGACATTGGGGCTCCGAGAAACGCCGCATGAAGGCGTATTTGGAAGAGTGGGGCTCCACCTATGTGGAGCGACAAATCGATGACGGACGACAGAAGGCGTTGGTCATCAAGAGTGGCGCTATACGCGGCGAACCGTCGTTCGAGACCAACAAGGCGCTCAAGACAGCGAAGCAGAAGGCTGAGAAGATACTCCGGGGCGTTTGGCCGGTCGCTCACTGGCGCGACGAGGGTCAGGGCACGTTTGGGCTCAAAAAATACCTGAAGGACGTCAAGCAAGGGATCGTGCCAACCACGTACTGGTCGAGCGACGACTTTGACGAGCCGCTCGAACTCGGCAGCACCTCTTGGGCGCACGAGGAATCAGGACATAGTCAGACTGGCATAAACGAACTGACCGCGATCGTCGGCCGTGGCCATGGCTTCGACACCGTGAAGCCGCTCAAGCTGTTCAAAAAGATCATCCAAATTTGGTGTCCGCCGACCGGTATCGTCCTCGATCCCTTTGCTGGATCTGGCACTACTGGGCACGCCGTCCTGTCGCTGAACAAAGAGGCAGGGGCCTCCCGGCGGTTCCTCCTGATCGAGCAGGGTCGCCCCGAACGTGGAGACGCGTATGCTCGCACTTTGACCTACGAGCGGTTGAAAAGAGTGATCTCTGGCGAGCGTGCGCTGAAGACCGGCGAGGTTGAGGTGGCCGCAGAGCCGCTCGACGGCGGCTTTCGCTTTTCCAAGCTGATGGACCAGGTTGATGCCGCGGCGGTCCTCGCGCTTGAGCGAGAGGAGATGGTGGACTTGTTGTTGACGTCGTACTGGGACCAAAAGGATCGGTCTGCTGGGCACCTGCAGCGCCTGCCGGCCGGTACGCACCAACACCTGTTCGCCACGAGCGGAAAGGGCGAAGGCTTCTTCCTTATTTGGAACGGACCGGAGCAATCATCAGTGCTCAACCGAGCTACCTTCCGCGCAATCGCAGCCGAGGCTCAGGCAGAGGGCTTGACGCAGCCTTTCCACGTCTACGCGAGAATTTCGACGTACAGCGGGCCTAACGTTGAGTTTTATCAGATCCCCAACAGGATCCTTGATGCGCTGGGATTCAATGAAGCCCTTCATCCTTACGGCGTGAGTGTCGAGGGTAACGCCGCTGAAGTGGAGAGCGCCGCGTGACCCTGTCCCTTTTGCCGTTCCAAGCCAGGTCCAGCCTCCAAATCGTAGAGCGGTTCGGGCTGCTCGCAGCTGACAAGCGGCGTCCGATGGAATACATGGGTTGGGCGACGCCGTTCTATCAAGCCCTCGCGTCGCTCACCGGCTCGGGCAAAACTGCGATCCTCGCCGACACAGTCAGCCTGATGCGTGCAACCATGCCGATCGAGCCGATTGTGCTTTGGATCTCGAAATCAAAGGCGGTTGTGGATCAGACGTATACGAACTTCGAGACGGGGGGGAAGTACGCACACCTAATTTCTCAATTTGTCGTCGGTTACCTTTCACAGGCGACGGTCGCGCAAATCCATGATGACACGCAAGCGTTTTTGCTTTTGACGACGGTTGGAAGTTTCAATCAGAAGTCAAAGAGCGATGGCAAGCTCAAGGTTCATCAAAAGGATGAGGACCAAAACGATGGTGCTCTTTGGGAGATTCTAGCCGATCGAAAAGCCGCATCGAACCAACATCGGCGCCCTCTGATCGTCGTCTACGACGAGGCACACAACCTGTCCGATCAACAGACCAATCTGCTCCTTGAGCTGGAGCCCGAGGTCATCCTCGCGGCGTCGGCCACGATGCGAACACCGGGTCGCTTGGGGCAAATCATCGAACGCCTCAAGCAAGTCGGTTGGGACGACACGCCGGTAACGGACCAAGAGGGCGTACCCACCAAATGCCTTATCACGGCAGTACGTTCGAAAGAGCCAGTCGAAGCCGGGCTGGTTAAGCGCCAGATCGTCCTGGGCGGTTACGACACCGAGATGGAAACGACCCTTAACGACATGGTGGAGGATTTCCAACTCGCCACTACAAAGGCTGATGAACTGGACGCGGGCTTCCTGCCAAAGGCGATATACGTGTGCCGAACGAACATCAACCAAGATGACGGAGCGGCCGACAACCCGAATAAGCCGTTCACCGACCGAAAGGCGCCACCGATTCTGATCTGGCGATATTTGGTCGAGGAGAAGGGTGTACCTGCGGACGAAATCGCAGTTTACTGCGATCTAAAAATGAACCAGCGGGACTATCCGGCGCCCGCTGATTTCCGTCTATTCTCGGGCGGAGAGGACGACTTCAACGTTTTTTCTGAAGGAAAATTTCGGCACATCATTTTTAATCAGAGCCTACAGGAAGGCTGGGACGACCCAGCGTGCTGTTTCGCCTACATCGATAAGTCCATGGGGTCTGCGCTGCAGGTTGAGCAGGTAATTGGGAGGGTGCTGCGGCAGCCGGGCGCCCGCCACTATTCTGATCCAATCCTGAACACCGCTAACTTCTTTATTCGGATCGACAATAAGCAGGAGTTTCCGCGCATCCTAGAGGTCGTCCGCCGAAAGATCGCGGCTGAGATGCCTGATGTTAGGCTCGACGGATACAGCGACAGCCGGGACCGGCGCCGAGCCCGGCTCGAGCCGCGACAGGCTCTTGCGGTCCCGGAAATCCACATCGATGCAGACGATGCGGTATTGCCTCTCGCGGACGCGATTGCGTCCATCCACGACTACACCTCAGATTCTCCGAACGTCCACGGCGCCGGCGAGCTAACGCGTGCGGTGCAGAACGTGGGCGACGGCTCCAAGCCGGAGATCCAGACTGTCCAAAAGGACCACTCGAATAGGGTCGTCGCCCGATGGCTCATCCGTCGCCACGTCTTATCGCGCTATCCAGAGGCGGCAAAAACCGTCGATTGGGCCGACCCAAAGTTCGAGGCGAAGGTGGAAATCACCAGCATCGCGGCGCAGCAACTGCGTGGTGATGCAGAGCGTTTGGTTGACACCTACCTGTCAAATGCCGAACTCGCGTTCGAGGACTACAATCCATACACAGTCGGAGCGGTTCTGACCCGTCCGGATACTATGGAGCTGTTCAGCAACTCTGTACATGAGGGCTACAGCGACCTCAATGGCCTGGAGCTGGAAGTAGCTCGTGAGTTGGACGCGATCGGGGTCCCTTGGGCTCGGAACCCAGTCAATGGCGGCTACTCGATACCCCTGCTCGAGAAGGGGGAGAGCCGGCGCTTCTATCCCGATTTTCTAGTCTGGAAAGACGGCTACGTCTTCGCGGTCGACCCTAAGGGAGGGTTCCTTCTGCAATCTGAGGCAGGGCGGAAGCTTCTCGCGATCAGGGATGAAAACGGGCAGCAGAGCGTCTTCGTGCGGTTTATTACCGAAGGTACGTGGTCAGCGGACACCATGAGGCAAACTCAGAAGACCGGAATGAGTGTGTGGCGCCTCTCTACAACCGGACAGCTTCGATGCACTAATCATCAAACTGTTGCGGCCGCAGTCGCCAAAGCGCTTGAGGCAAAATAGATCCGGCAAGACGCGGTAGTGCGATGAGCACTAAATCGAAAACTGCCTGAGCGGAGCAATTTAATGCTAACCCGGTTAGAACTTGAACACTTCAAAACATGGACAGACGCGAAATTGTCCTTCGCCCCGATAACGGGCCTGTTTGGAACAAACAGTTCTGGAAAATCGAGCCTAATTCAATTTTTGCTCCTTCTCAAACAGACGCGTGATGCAACGGATCGAAAGCTTGCCCTCCATTTTGGAGATGAGCGAACGCGCACCAGACTGGGTTCGTTCGAGGACGCAGTGCAGGATCACGACAGGGACTCGAAGCTCGCTTGGCGGCTCGATTGGACTTCCGACGAGCCGGTCAAGCTGTTCAATCCAAGCACAGGCAAGATTTTTGAAGAGGACAACCGTCTAAGCGTTGAGGCCGCAGTTACCCAAGGGGATTGGGACACACCTTGGCAGGAAAAGCTGAGTTACGTGTTGGGCGAGCGCCGTTTCTCAATGAATTGGGACGATCGTGAGATAGCAACAAGTGGTCCAGGCTCTTTCAGCTTTCGGCGCAACCGCGGTCGACCACTCGAGGGGCTTGGCGTTCCGACGAAGGGCTATCTCTTTCCCGATACAGCGCGTTACGCGTACCAGAACGGTGACTTCCTCGCCGACCTGGAACTCGCCTATGAGGAGCAGCTTGACCAATTATATTATTTGGGTCCACTCCGCGAGCCCCCCAAGCGCGAGTATATTTGGAGCGGTGCGCAACCTCAGGACGTCGGCGACCGTGGCGAATATGCTGTGGAAGCGATGCTGGCGGCGACCCGCGAAGGGGAAAGGCGAAAGGTGCCGGGCAAGCCAAGGGCCCAGAGCTTCGAGGCGGCGATCGGGTACTGGCTGCAGCAGTTGGGGCTGATCGACTCGTTTGCTGCTAAGCCGGTGGCCAAAGGCACCAGCATCTACCGTGTAACCCTAAGGGTCAGACCCGGGGCAGCGGAAAGCGTGTTGACTGACGTAGGCTTCGGCGTGTCTCAGGTGCTGCCGGTGGTGGTTCTATTGCACTATGTGCCAGAGGGCGCGACGGTGATCCTAGAACAGCCTGAGATCCACCTTCATCCCCTGGCACAGGCGGGGCTCGCTGACCTGTTCATCCACGTTGCGAAGACGCGGAAGGTCCAGATTTTCGTAGAAAGCCATTCGGAGCACTTGTTATTACGGCTGCAGCGCCGCATCGCTGAGGAGCAGATTGCGGCCGACCAGATCCAACTTTACTTCGCATCCGCTACCGGCGCCGCATCAAGGCTCGATCCATTACAGCTGGACGAATACGGTAACATACTCAATTGGCCGGATAAGTTCATGGGCGATGCCTTTGGAGAAACTGCGAACGCCGAACTGGCGCGACTGCGACGCATGAAGGAGGCGGGATGATCCGCTGTGCCGTTGACACAAACGTCCCGATCGTCGCGAACGGTCGTCCCGACCCGAATGACCAACGCGCTCCGTCCATTGCCTGTCGGCTTTCGGCAGTGGAGTTTCTCGTAGGGCTCGCGAACGATGGCCAACTCGTTCTCGATCAGGCCGGCGAGATGCAAGCAGAATATCGACGTCACCTGAGTCCAGCTGGGCAGCCGGGCGTCGGAGACCGCTTCTTCCAAATCGTGCTGCACAGCGCGCCGAACTTAGTCGAGCGCGTTGACCTGCCCAAACGCGAAGACGGTGAATATGCTGCGCTTCCTCAATCACTGATCGATGCCGGCTTCGATCCAAGCGATCGTAAATTCGCGGCCTTAGCTCAGCAGGAGGGCATTCCAATCTACAACAGCACGGATACCGACTGGATCGAGGTCGCCACCATTCTAGCTGCGGAAGGGATCGAAGTGCGGCACCTTTGCGGACGCGACCCGGCGAATTGGTTTGCCTCGTGACCGTTGGGGACGCTTAATCGCTGTCACGCTCAGAAGCCAAACGAGGGCGTCAGATCGCGGTACTGTCCCGCACGGGTCGTTTGCGGGACAGCCTCCGGCTCTGAACTGGCACGCGCCGGACTATTCGTGAGGCAGAAATAACGCGCAGCTATTCAACCCTGAATGCTGCGGTGCCGTTTGGTAGGGTGCCGTTTGGTCTTTCTCGGTTCGGACTTCAGGCGGACCAAAGGGCAAATTCGAGCCGGATTTTTAACGATCCTACCCGGCGGAAATCGGACCGCCGAGTGTAGAACCGCTGAAAGTATACCCAAAACGTACCATAGGTGGCGGATCGCCGCGTGTTGTTAACGCCTATGGCGGTACAATATGAGCAGTAGCTCCAAACCCAGGATGACCATGACAAAGGACGAAGTCGATAAAATCGAATATCGTAAGGCCCAAGTACGTTCCCTAAAGGGAGCCAGTCATGATGAGGCATTTTTTGCTGATGCCAAACGGTGGGACAATCAGGCTCTTTCTGATGCCCTTCACTATGGAGAACTCACGCCCACAACAAGGTCCGCAATCGAGCGCACCCAAGCATCACGATTTGAAATGTCTAAGCCGGCAACAAATCTAGCCAAGTGGCAAAAGGTGGGTGTCGCCTTTGCTGCGGTAGCCGCAATCGCGGCAGTTTGTAAGATTTTTGTATAATTAGAGAATAACATGTGAATACGGTGAAGGGCCGGGTGGCGGGTATAGCTCGATAACATGGCCACCCAATTTCATGGACACGACGCTGACTACGGAGACTATTTCGCCGGCTTAGGCTCAGTGGTCCGGCCGCGTTTCCATGATCCAGTGGGCCATATACTTACGTCTTTAGTCTCCGCTGGTACGACTCGATCGCGGGTAAGAATCCAGGTTGTTGCGGGATCAGAGGCAATGATGCGTCCTCTGAACCGCTTCTGGCCTATTTGATATATAAAGCAGCACCCAGCAGGTGCTGATCGCGAGAAGACGTCGATATCATACTTAGCCGCTTTCGAGCCTGCGGGTGCCGCGCCCAATATGCCAAGAGTTATACAGCACATAGCTCCGGCAAAAAGCAGAATACGATTGATCTGAATTCTATTTCGGTCTGAGAAGTCTGTCGCTAATCGCGTAACGCGCCAGCCCTTGGCATTGCCATAGGCAAACAATGCGAACGCGGAAATAATGCAAGCAAACTCAAGCAGCAGTATCGGGAGTAGCCATATTGCACCATTCCAAGCGGCATAGATTGTCGCATAGTAGCCGTGTATAATTGTTTCGAATGGATGAGATGTTACTACGTTAAATGCTAACCCGAAATGCTCTAGCAACTCGGATTTATACGCATATCCGGCGAGATAACCCCAAGCTGCCGCGATCGACGTAAGCGCAGCTAGATTCGCCAAGGCTGATTTGAAAATGCCTTCACCAGACTTCAGCGAACCCGCGGCAATCTCTACGCTTTGCATGGCTCCAAAATAGTCCCTATTCCTGAGCTTGGCTATCGATGGTTCATTAGCTGCGAAGGGTAGGGGGCGACAAGGCCACTTACCTCATCCCAAGGCGAGGTCAGCCACCTGTTATAGTCGTCGTCATGAAGTATAACGGGCATCGCCTTTGGGTGAATTGGCGCCACCACTGAGTTAGGCTCTGTCGTCAGGAAGCCATAAGCGTTACCGCGTTCTGTCGGACGCCAAATTGCTGCGAACGCGAAGACCGGCCGGCTGGGCACGTCAAACCAGTGCAATGGCTTTTTGCCATCTTCGCCCGGTGTGAGCCCGTACTCAGAAAAGGACGTGACCGGCACGAGGCAACGTCGTGCCGGGGTTGTAAGCATCGATCGCCAGAAGCTTGAGGTAAGATTCCGCACGTTGGTGACGTACTTTGTCAGCTTCTTCGCGGGATCACGCTTGCTTGGGATCTGCGTCGGCACCCCCCATTCCATGCGCTCGATCCGGCGATCGTCGCCGTTCTGCACGATGACAGCCCCATAGAATGGGGTCTTCTTACCCGTGGGGAAGATATCACCGGTCGGGAACGTCTCATCGACCTCGTAGGGAGGGCGAATGCCGAACGTCGCAGCCACCTCGACTTGCTTCGCGGTCAGCCTATACCGATTACACATCCGCGCCTCCTGTCGGCGCCGGCGATCGATCGCCGGCGCGTGTTCGTCAGAGCTTGTCCTTCAGGCCCTTGGCGGCGGTGAACGACACCTTCTTCGACGCCGCGATCGTCATCGCTTCGCCGGTCGCCGGATTACGGCCCTGGCGCTCGGGCCGATCCTTGACGGCAAACTTCCCGAAGCCAGGAATCGAGACTTCATCGCCCTTCGCAGCAGCGTCCGCGATCTGATCGAAAACCGCCGTGATCGCCTTCTTGGCGTCGGCCTCGCTCGACCCCGTCGACGTGGCAACGCCCTTGGCCAGTTCGCTTATGTTCATGCTATTCATGCTCCCTGAAAAACGAGCGGGATCCTTACCCATGACGAGCGACGACACAAAGACCGTGCTGAATGAGGCGAACGCCCGGGCGGTTGCGCTGATGCTCGACAAGCTCGAGGACCACGACGTCACCGTGATCTATGAGGCAGTCGGCGGGGTAGGGCCGATCGCCGATCTCGCGGCTGAAGCTATGAAGACGCGCAACATCGACCTCTAACGAACGGCATGTCGCTCGCGAGTGATGCGAGGATCCTCGAACAGATCCCGCAACGCCCGCACTCGAAACACATTCCACCAGCGCTGCCAGCGATGCTCGGCCGCATCATGGATCATGTGGCAGCGCTGGCAAAGCGCGCGGAGGTTTCCGGGCGCGCTGTTGCCCGGATCATGATCGAGGTGCGCGCACGCCAGGACGACATAGGTCATCCGAACGCTCGCGAGCATGAAGCCAGCCTTCATCGAGACACGCTTGCCCTGGTCCGATCGCCAGCACGACGTATCGGCGTCCCACCAGCGTCCGTCGCCAAGATGCGCCACCCGCCGAAGGTGCGGCCGACGGCATTGCTCGCAGCGCCTGCCGGCGCGTTCAAACCGGATCGTACCTGACAGCTGCTGCCAGTCGATCGGGTAGAGCCAGCGATTTTCGGCGCGGATCGGCATCCCATTTCTATGAGTCACGCGATCGTCCGTGGGAAGCAGAATTTCATGCTTTGTCGCTGTTTCGTATCGCGGACGTTCCAATGCGAAACGACGAACCGAGATGATCGGCCCTTGCAATGTTGGACTTGGTAACGGAACATAAAGGGAACGAGTAGAGTCTAGAACACGATGTCCGCTGCCCTTGATTCCTTCGCGCCCAGCATAGCGCATCTCCGGACGATCGCCACGCCGATCGCGGATTATCGCGTGCTGCCGTTCGGCATTGAGGAGGTGGATAGTCGGCTCGGGGCAGGGGGCTTGCGTGCTGGCGCGCTCCACGAGGCAACGGCCCAAACCGGGGCTTTAGTCGACGATGCGGCGACGACGCTGTTCCTCGCTGGCATCGCGGCGCGCGAGGCGGCGATCGCTGGCGGCCCGGTGCTGTGGGCGAGCTGCCGGCCAGATATCTACGCACCCGGACTGGCCCAGGCAGGCCTCACGGCTGCAAGCGTCATCTACGCGCACCCACCGGACGACGCCACGCTGCTGGCCGTGATCGAAGATGCCGTTCGCGACGGCACCCCGTCGGCGATCGTCGCGGAGGCGAGCAAGGTCTCGATGGTCGCCACGCGACGCCTGCAGCTGGTGGCGGCTGAAGCTGACATGCCCGTCCTGTTGCTGCGGCGTCGCCGTAACCGGGACCAAGACCCGTTCTCGGAGCCATCCGCCGCGTGGACGCGCTGGCGGATCGGCTCCGCGCCTTCGGCGCGGTTGGAGGTCGCGGGTGTAGGAAGAGCAAGGTGGTCGATCGAGTTGGCGCGGCAGCGCGGAGGTGAGGGGTTTTCCCTAATATTGGAGGCCAGCGATGAGACGGGTTGTCTCGCTGTACCTGCCGAACTTGGCCATCGAACGGCTGAGACGGTTGGAACGGCCCGCTTCGCGGCCGCCTGAGCGGCCCACTCTCCAACTGCCGGTCGACGACGATCCGGGTGCCTGTTCGGTGCCACGGGGCGGCGGATGGCGGCCGGGTGCGCGCTGGGCGCGGGCCAGCGCGCAGTCGCGTGAAGAAGTCGAGGCACAGATCGCAGCGCTGCCTGTGCACGCCCAACCGCCAATGCGCGAGCTGGGCCGGAGGTCGGAGGCGGCGAGCCACCCCTATAAAGCGGCTGCGCAGACCATGCGAACCGCGCCGACCGCGGCGCCAACCGTCGACCACGCGCCGCTTGCGCTGATTGGAAAGATGGGCCGTCGTGAGGAGGTGGTCGCCGCCTGCCCGGGCGCGCAGGTCTTGGGCATCCATGCCGGCATGGCGGCGACGCACGCTCGAGCGTTGGTGTCGGATCTCGACTTTCGTCCGGCCGAGCCGGAGGCAGACGCAGCGCTGCTCGATCGCCTCGCGCTGCTTGCGGTTCGGCGCTGGTCCCCTATCGCGGCCGTCACGCCCACGGATGGCCTTTGGATCGATCTCGCCGGCTGCGATCATCTCCACGGGGGAGAGGAGCGGTTCTGCCGTCGACTCCTCGCCTTCTGCAAGCGGGCTGGCTTCACCGCCCGCGTCGCTGTCGCGGACACGCCTGGCGCTGCGCACGCGCTGGCGCGGTTCGGGAGGGCTGAGCTGACGCAGGTCGACCCACACGGCACGGTCGAGGCAATCAGCCCATTGCCGATCGCCGCGCTGCGCTTGGCGCCGACCGCGCTGTCTGCCGCGCGCAAATTCGGCTTCGAGCGGATCGCGGACCTTCTGCCGGTCGCGCGAGGGCCGCTTGCACGTCGGCTCGGCCTGCCGGCGATCACGCGCCTCGATCAGGCGCTAGGCGGCGTCGCTGAACCTATCACCCCGCGCCATGACGCCGAGGTGCCGGCGGTCGAACGTCGATTGCTGGAACCGATCAGCACGGCCGACGCGATTGAACAGGTCATGGCGGATTTGTTGGCGGATCTCGCCAAGGTGTTGCAGGCGCGGGGCCTTGGCGCTCGCTCATTGCGTCTGACGGGGCTGCGGGTTGATGGCACCGAGCAGGTTGTCGCGATCGGCACCTCTCGGCCGACACGCGAGGTGACCCATCTGCTGCGGCTGCTGAAGCTGCGCATCGAACGGATCGATCCGGGCTGGGGGCTAGAGCAATTCTCACTGGTCGCGCCGCACACCGAGCCGCTTGACGCGGTCGACCTTGGCGCGGTGCTGGCGGGCGAAACGCTGGTGCGCGATCCGGCAAGACTGGTCGACGTGATCGCCGGCCGGATTGGGATGCGGTCTGTCTTCCGGATAGCGCCGGTGGAGAGCCATGTGCCGGAGCGGGCCGTCGCCCACTCCGACCCGAATGTTGTGCCGGGGGATTGGCCGGCTTGGCAACGGCCGGTGCGGCTTTTTGCGCGCCCAGAACCGCTGCACCGGGTCATTGCGCTCATGCCCGACCAACCACCACGCCGCTTCGAGTGGCGAGGCACGGTCTACAAGGTCGTCGCCGGCGACGGCCCGGAGCGCGTCCACGGAGAGTGGTGGCGGCGAGACGCAGAGATATGGGCAGTCCGCGACTATTACCGGGTCGAGGACGACGCGGGCGGTCGGTACTGGGTATTCCGCCGCGGTGACGGATTCGAGGACGATACCGGCGATCTGTCGTGGTGGATGCACGGGGTCTTCGGATGACCCACTATGTCGAGCTTCAGGTGCTGACGCACTTCTCGCTCCTGCGCGGCGCGTCCAGCCCCGACGAGCTGTTCGCGGCTGCAGCCATGCTGGGATACCCGGCGATCGGCGTCAACGACATCGGCACAGTCGCCGGCGTCGTGCGCGCGTGGGAGGCGCAGAAGGCCACTGGCGTCCGCTCGATCGCGGGCACACGCGTCGAGCTATCCTGCGGGCGACGGCTGCTGCTCTATCCCACGAACCGGCCCGCTTGGTCGCGGATCACGCGGTTGCTGACCGTGGGCAAGAAGCGGGCAGGGAAGGGCGGGTGCCTCCTGCACTGGCACGACCTCGAACCATGGTCCGAAGGCGTCGTGGCGATCCTTTTGCCCCACGAGGCAGACGAGGAGAACCTTGTCGCGCTGAAGGACCTGAAGGCGATCTACGGACGGCGCGGCTACATGGCGCTGTTCCAGCGACGTCGGCCCGGGGATGCGGTGCGCATCGATGCCTTGGCGCGGCAGGCGGGTGGTGCTGGGGTGAGAGCGGTCGTTACCGGCGACGTCCTCTACCATGCACCCGAGGCGCGCTTGCTACAGGACGTGGTGACGGCCGTGCGCGAGAAATGCACCGTCGACGAACTCGGCTACCGGCGAGAGGTCAACGCCGATCGCGCGCTGAAGTCGCCCGACGAGATGGTCCGGCGCTTCCGAGCCTATCCGGACGCGTTGCAAGCCAGCGTCGACATATCGCGCATTTGCACCTTCGACCTTGGCGAGCTTCAGTATCAGTACCCGCACGAGAAACTGATCGACGGGCTGACCGCGCAGGAGGCGCTTCAGCGACTGGCGACGGAGGCAGTCGACCGGCTGTTCGATGGCGACGTGCCGCAAGCCTATAGCGACCAGATCGCCCATGAAATGAAGCTGATTGGCGAGCTGGGTTACGCGCCCTACTTCCTCACGGTCTACGCAATCGTGCGCGAAGCCCGCCGGCGGGGCATTCTCTGCCAAGGGCGAGGCTCGGCCGCCAATAGCTGCGTCTGTTTTGTGCTTGGCGTGACGTCGATCGACCCGATCAAACATGAGCTGCTTTTCGAGCGTTTCGTCTCCGGGGAACGGCGCGAGCCGCCTGATATCGACGTCGACTTCGAGCATGAGCGGCGCGAAGAAATCATCCAGTGGATCTACGAGACCTACGGACGCAACCACTCCGCGCTGACGGCCGTCGTTACCCGCTACCGCGCGCGCGGTGCCGTGCGCGACGTTGGCAAGGCGCTCGGTCTGCCGGAGGACCTGACCTCCTCGCTCGCAGGGCTGGTGTGGGGCTGGTCGGCCGAGGGTGTTGGCGAGAAACAGGTCGACGAGCTCAACCTAGACATCGGCGATCGCCGACTGCGCCTGACGCTCGACCTCGCGCGCAAGCTCATCGGCGTGCCGCGTCACATGTCACAGCACCCGGGCGGGTTCGTTCTGACCCACGATCGCCTCGATGACCTGGTGCCGATCGAGCCAGCGGCGATGGAGGACCGCCAGATTATCGAGTGGGACAAGGACGACATCGACGCACTGAAATTCATGAAGGTCGACGTTTTGGGATTGGGCATGCTCGGCTGCATGAACCGCGCCTTCAACATGCTCGAGGCGGATAAGGGACTCCGCGTCGGGCTGGCCGACCTGCAGGACGACGATCCCGACGTCTACGCCATGATTTCAAAGGCCGACACGCTAGGCACCTTCCAGATCGAGAGCCGTGCGCAGATGAGCATGCTGCCGCGCATGAAGCCGCGGCGGTTCTACGATCTCGTGATCCAGGTGGCGATCGTGCGGCCTGGACCGATCCAGGGCGACATGGTCCACCCTTATCTGCGCCGGCGCGAGGGGCTGGAGAAGCCAGAATATCCGCGGCCGGAGCTGCGCGCCGTCTTGGAGAAGACGCTCGGCGTCCCCCTTTTTCAGGAGCAAGCCATGAAGGTGGCGATCGTCGGAGCCGGATTCACGCCGGCCGAGGCTGACCAGCTGCGAAGGGCAATGGCGACGTTCAAATTCACGGGCGGCGTCTCTCATTTTAGCGAAAAGTTGATCGAGGGCATGGTGGAGCGGGGCTATCCTCGCGAGTTCGCCAAGCGCACCTTCCGCCAGTTGGAGGGCTTCGGCTCATACGGCTTTCCCGAGAGCCATGCCGCGAGCTTCGCCAAGATTTCCTACGCGTCGTCGTGGATGAAGCATCATCATCCCGACGTGTTCTGTGCGGCGCTGATGAACGCGCAGCCGATGGGCTTCTATGCGCCGGCGCAGATCGTCCGCGACGCTCGCGATCACGGCGTCGAGGTGCGCCCCCCTTGCGTCAACGCCAGTCGCTGGGATTGCACGCTGGAGCGCACTGGCGGGCGCTATCTCGCCGTGCGTCTTGGGCTGCGGCAGATACGCGGCCTGTCGAACGCGGATGGCGCCAAGATCGTCGGCGCGCGCACAACGACGCCGTTCGAGAGCGTGGAGGACGTCTGGCGACGATCGGGGGTGCAGCGCGCCTCGATCGAGAAACTGGCCGATGGCGATGCCTTTCACAGCTTCAGCGTCGATCGCCGACAGGGCCTATGGAAGGTGCGTGGCTTGGGCGAGGCGCCGCTACCGCTTTTCGCAGCGGCCGATCGCCAGGCGGAAACGTTCAGCGCCGAGGGTATCGAACCGGCCGTGGCTCTCCGCGCGTTGACGGACGGGCGTGAGGTAATTGAGGATTATCGCGCGCTGCAGCTGTCGCTGCGCGCCCATCCACTGTCATTCGTGCGAGACGAGCTGACCCGCCGCGGTGTGACGAAATGCGCCGACCTCGCGAACGTCCGCGACGGCCGCCATGTCGAGGTCGCGGGTATCGTCCTGGTTCGCCAGAAGCCCGGCTCGGCGAAAGGCGTGCTTTTTATCACCATTGAGGACGAGACTGGGGTCTCGAACGGAATCCTGTGGCCAGACCGTTTCGAGGCCCAACGGCGCACGATCATGAGCGCGTCGATGGTCGGCATGAAGGGGCGCGTCCAGAAGGAAGGCGAGATCATCCATGTGATCTGCGACCGGATTATCGATCATGGCGACCTGCTTCACCGCGTCGGCGACATGTCGTTTCCGCACCGCACCGGCCGAGGGGATGCCGGCCAGCATCCCGGCTCGCCCGATCGCGGGGATAAAGGCTGGGAGCCGGAGGCGCACAACCAGTATTGGCCGCCTCACGCGGACGGAATGGACCCGGAGGATGTCGTGCGATTCAAGTCGCATGACTTCCATTGATCCATGTCAATTTTGCCGAGGCATCAACGTGTCGTTATCGCGCTCTCCGTGCATATCCTGCGCGCCGGCGTGGCCAAGTGCTCAGAGACCACGGTCGACGGCATGGAGGTCCGTCTCGCACTGCGCTGTCTTCTGCCTCATTGTCCGGAACGTTGGCCCCTTGAGCTCTACTGGGATGCCGCCTCACAGCCGAACGAGATAGGTAGAGCCCAAGGCGTCACGGCCGCGTTTAACGGGATCGTTCGGCAGCTTCGTAAGGCAGGGCGGTATGAGGACGTGTCGCCATTGTAGGTAAAAGGCCGACGATTGAAGCGCCCTACGAGACGCTTGCCGAGTGGGCGGCTGATCGCGCAGACATTCGCATCACTTGCGCGTGTGGTCGCACGATGAACATGCCGGCAGCGACGATCCTCTCTCGCTTTCGTCGCGATGGTCCTGTTGCATCGCGCATCATCAACCTGCGGTGCAAAGGCTGCGGCAGACGAGGCCATGCCTCCGTAACGGCAATACCGATCCTTCGCCGGTAGAATCCGATACGGATCATTTTGTCGTTGAACCCGCAGAATCAACGTCGCTTTAAGAAGCGTGGCCGAAAGTCTCACTGAAATCGATGCAGCCGTAGCGCTCATGCAAATGGCACTCGCTATTCTCGATGCGGAGGATGAAGCCGATGCGGGCTGCTACCTGCAACATGCCATTGATATCATTACGCGGCAGCCGTGCCTTCAGCCGGGTGACGAGATCGACCCCGACCTGATCGATCGGATCCTTGGGTCCACCATCGCCGATTGATGACGAATGACGGACAAGAGACGGCCGCCTGGCGCATTTGACCAAGCCGAGGTTTTCACGATCGGTAGCGATGGCATGCAGGAAAATGGGCGCGCCGATCGATGTTCAGGTCAACGGTTCGACAGTATGGCGATGAACAGATCACGAAGGACGCCGTTCGATGAAGGGTAAGCACGGTCAAACTCAGGGCGGTGGTAAGGTCCTAGCCTTCCTTGATCGGCATCGTCTATCGCATACGCCGGATCACTATTCCTTTGCGCATGAATATCTTAACGGTGACGATCAAGACCTTCGGGCGAAGGTGGACGGCGTTATCGACGGCGGCATCCGTCTCACAGCGGACCAGGTCGAGAAATTTCGGCCCAGCACCACGATGCGCGTGCTCGCACCACAACTCGACCATATCACCCTTCGGGTTCTGGACGTGGTCAGCGATGCGCTCGAGATAACGGGTGATTTGAACCGGGACTTGATAGTCGCGTCAGCCGCGCTGCTTGATGCCCCCGATGGCGGCGCAGGACCGTTGATCGCCGCAGTCTTGGCGCGGGCCGAAACCGCCGAAGTGCAATTCGTGCAGGCCGCAAGGCAAGCACGGGATATTCGAGCCGAGCTGACGGCGTTGCAGACGATCGGACAGCACGACCCACTAACCGGTCTTATCAATCGGACGGCGATGGACGAACGCTTGGTCGCGGACGGCGTCGACCCGCAGACATGCCTTGCCCTGGTCGACGTCGACGGCCTGCGACGGATCAACGAGGCGCACTCCGTCGAGGTTGGCAACCGACTGCTAAAGATCGTCGCACGGGACCTTATAGACCTCTGCCCGGGTCATACCGTAGCGCGCTGGGAGGGGGGCACCTTCGCTATCCTTGCGACGGGCATCGACCTCAACTCGACCGGCAAAATGCTGGCCAAGGCAAGCGAGGCGTTCAGCTCACGCAAAATGCGGGTGCGGGAAACCAACGAGCTGCTAGGACACGTTACCTTGTCCGCCGGTGTCGTCGCCGTGCGTGGCCGGGCAGCAGAAAATGTCCTCGCCGCCGCAAACCAGCAGCTAGAACGAGCAAAAAAGGCGGGACGCAATCAGGTGGCGATCGAGGACGTCGTGGTCGGAGTTTGAACCGTAATCCTCTTCCATCCTTGGCGAAGACACCAATGGCAGCGCACTCCCGTTCACACTACGATGGCGACGAGCGATCATCAAAGATGTCGGCGACGGTGCGATTGAACAGGCGTGCGATGCGGAACGCGTGACGCAAGGACGGATCGTGTTTTCCCGTCTCGATCGCGTTAAATGCTTGCCGTGATATGGCGAGCCTCTCCGCTAGTTGCGCCTGGCTCCAGCCTTGCTGTCTGCGGAGGACCTTCAATCGATTTTGCATGACGCCTTACTTTTGACGAGGCTCAAACCCGTTCCAAGGTCGGCGCTAGAACGTCATGACCACCGCTCGCCGTATAGCTTGCTCAGCTTTTGGAACGGGAGCGGGCGACGAGCGGGCGGTAGCGTATCGGTAGGGCAGGGGGGCCGGCGTTTGCCACTGAAGGGCCGAGGCGACTGTGCGATAGCTTTTCGGATGAATGCCATCGGCCGAAGAGAAGCGACCCAGATGAACAACGGAATCACCGAATTGCTCGGCGATCGCTGACACGATCGCTGCGGCGCGTCGATGATATGGCGCGAGCCACGTCACCCGCCTCGCCGAAACACGCTGGCGAAGCAGCTGAAGGTTACCGGCGAGATCCGGATTGAGAGCGTCGTTGGAGCCGAGCGCGATCAGGGCTCGATCGCTGAATGATCCGCTATGCCACGTCTTTACGGTCTCGATTGACGGGGCGCCCTCGCGGGCATGAACCGCGCAGCGCATGCCTTGGGCGGCGAGGGCGTCCGCAGTCCCAACGGCCGTGCTATCGCCGAGGATGAGGCAGAGCGGGATCACGCGTGAGCCGCCAGGGCGAGAACGAGTG
This sequence comes from Sphingomonas sp. 2R-10, assembly GCF_030062225.1. Classification (NCBI taxonomy): domain Bacteria; kingdom Pseudomonadati; phylum Pseudomonadota; class Alphaproteobacteria; order Sphingomonadales; family Sphingomonadaceae; genus Sphingomonas; species Sphingomonas sp. 2R-10. Next base: position 34,332 of record NZ_JASCXF010000025.1, on the reverse strand, counting down.
CAAGCGACATAACGAACAGCGAAAGCCAGATCGCGATCTGGCCGAAAATGTGGAGGACGAGGCCCATCCACGAATAGCGCCGGCGCAGCAGGACAGCGCTTCCGACTGCAACGAAGAAGGCGATCGTCGTCGGCATCGTGATCGATGGCGAACGAGATAGCGATGCCTCGGCTATGGGCATGAGGCCGATCGCCATAACCAGCAGCCATGAGAAGCCGAAAATGAGGCTGCCAGAGAGATCATTCAGCGCCGGCGGGCGGTGCTGCACGACCAGAAATCGACGGTGATCCCGCGTTGCCAACATGTTCATTTCGCTCTACCTTATCGGGCGAGGTGTGCCATGCAAATTGATCCGAACCAGCCCATCATGTTCGATAACGAGACCATGCCCGGTATCGGGCGGGGGTACTGGCAGCCGAATCCGTTCGGTGCCTTCAACCATGATGACGACAACATGCGATTCGCCTCACGCAATGGTAAAAACGCCTCGCCGCGCACGGTGAGATTAGCGCAAGCTGCGGTCTTCACCGTAAGCGCCGTCGGGTTGCTTGTAGTCGGAGGAGTATTGGCATTCGCCTGACGCGTCACTTCTTCGACGCTCCAGGCGGAGCCTGAGCGAAGTCAGATGCCGCAACTCCACTAAGCCTTCGTTGGTCGTCTTGAAGCTCTACGGCCGCCTGAGTGATATCTGCACGAGCTGGGGTTGAGTCCGGTTTGTCAACCGAAACTGGATGAGCGGCACCAAGAGGCCCGCCACCCGAATATCGTGCCAATACGGATGCTTCCGAAGCGACACCTGGCACAGTCATGCCAGCTAGGGCTGGGTTCGACAGCGCCGCTTGAATATCGCGCTCGATCCCATCCGATCGTTCACTCGCCCACTTTGCGATAGCGGTGTTGCGGGCGGTCTCTTGGACAGGCGTCAAATTGGTTTGCCAGAGGGCGGGTAGCATATTGCCTCCCGGGCTTGCCTCGTTCTGCTTGTCGTACCATCGCGTAAGGTCGTTGCGAAGATCGGTGGTCAGATTGAAGCCATTGCTTTCCGCAAAGCTGGCATGCTGCTCCAGTGACTGTGACAGCTCACGGTAATGCCGTGCCTGTTCATTATAGGAATTGATCTTGGTCTGGGACTCTTCGATGGCGCGAGTTCGTGCCTCGCTCTGTTCGGAACGCGCTGTCCGACCCACTTGGTAGAAGTCTCCATCTTGCACAGAGGTGCCGGCACCAACCGTGCGATCAGCGGAGGTGCCACCAGTGGCGGCGGTTGTTTTATCATGAGTGATGTTCGAACCGTTGGTGACGCTTGTAGTATCGGCGTTCGTTCGCGAGCGAGTATAACCGCCGTTGACGTCTACCTTTCCGGAAATACCGGCACCGGTATTCGAATCTCCAACACCTGCCTTAGCACTGCCACCTATGCCGAGGTTTATGCCGCCGGCCCAGATGCCAGCATCGGTTATTGTATTGCCGTCCGTTTTTTGTAGCGATGTTCCCGCGCCCGAGGCCTCTCGAAGTTCGACACCAGCCCTCTGTTGGACATTGTTGCGAACGGACTGGTCCAGTGTAGTGCCGCCCCTGATGCCTGAGCTGGCATCAAAGCCAACCGAGTTCGTGTTCGACCATGTATGGCCGTTACGGAGCGCTTCGAGATGCTGCGTTTCCCTTCTACTAGCTTGCTCGAACCCATCCGCGATACGTGCAGCGGCGGTTGCTTGCCTGCTCTCGGTCGCCATAGCGGACTGAACGACCGAGGCACTGAACGGCAGATTCGATATCGCCTTGCCAGTATCGTAGACGTTGAAGCCGTCACCGTTGTTCGTGGTGGTTGCTCCATTATCGTGCCGGAAACTAGACGCCATGCCGCCAGTCGAGAATGTCGGTGCGTCAGACCACTGATTGCTCTGCCGCATGTTCGACGTTGAATTGGCGAAGCTGGTGTTGCCATAGCTGTAGTTGCCGGTCGTCTGCTCGGCCGCGGCTGCCTCAGCGGCGTTCTGCGCCGGCGAGAGAACCGACGTCGCCTGCCCGGAAATGCTCATTGCCCCCTTCGCCAGACCTGCCGCGAGGAATGGCACCGACATCAGCATGAAGCCGGCGATCGTCGCCGTCTCCGCGTTGACCGCGCCGATGCCGGCATACGTCCCTAGCGACATGCCGCCCTCGGCCACGCCCTGCGCCGCTCCTGTCGCCCGCGTCATGCAAATCATGTGGAGAATGACGTAAAGCGGTCCCCACGCGGCCAGATAGAAGAACCCGGTTATGTAGCCCTTGAGCGCCCCGACGCCGGTCTGAGGCATCAGGAACAGCGGGAAAATGACCGGGAACATCGCATAGAAGACGACCGTCAGAACGATGTTGAGGATCGGGACCCAGCTCATCGCCTGCTGCGCGATCGAGTTGTATGTGTTCCGGGCCTGGATATCGGCTCGCGTCGTCGCGAAGGTGTCGATCGACGCGGCACCCGGACCGCCCGACATGCCGTCGCGGGCCATCATGAAGGCGTTGATGGCGGTATTCTGCCGGACGATCGCTTCGTAGTTCGCGCTCGAGGCTAGGAACGCTTGGTTGACGATCGGAACGTCGGCCCGCAGCTTGGCTGACGCGACGGCCGTCGACAGCTTCGGGTAGGTCTCCTTCGACCAGAGGGGCGTGTGCGCCTCGATCATCGAATGCCAGCTGTTGTTGAGCATGTCGTAAGCCTGCCGGCATGTAACGATGCTGCTTTCCGTCGCGGCGCCGGAGCGCTCGACCCATGGCTGCGACCGCGCGGCCGAGCCAGGTCCCATGCTCGCCCAGAGATCCTTGGAGGCGGCGAGATCAGTCATCGACTTCTGGCCGAGCATGACGTCGCCGAACACGCAATTTTTGAAGTGGCTCGACAGATTGGTGGAAAATTCGGCGTCACGAATCTGAAAGTTGCGGGTCGCATCGAGGAGACGGGCACCGTAGACCATCCCGTTGGTCGAATAGCTGAGCTGGCTCGGCATCGTGAACACCGTCTCGGCGGTCCGTGTCAGCCAGTCACCGATCTGGCTGGTGAAGCTGGCAGTGATGCCGAGCCCCAGCGGGACGTTATCGACGACCGCCGGGGCGAGAGACGGATTGATGCGATCGGTGACCTTCACGGTGACGGTCGGCACCATCAGGCACGTATAGATGAGTGCGGAGCCGAGGAACCAGTTCAACCACGCGCGCACGTTCATCGTGAACGCGACGGCAAGCAGCGCATAAATCAGACCGATGACCATGACGACCCGCAGCAGCCCGCGGTAGCCACCGCCACCTGTCCAAGCAGCCACTGCGTTGAACGTGTTGACGATGTACTCGCCACCGCCGATCGTGAAGACCTCGACCATCGCCGTATCGTCCTTAGTTGAGGCCCTGCGCGCTCAGGCCGCGCGAGAAATTGAGCGAGGCTGCCATCGCCGGCGACATGCTGTTCTGAAGGGTCGATTCCAGCATGACCGACTTGTTGATGAGGGCGATCGTCTGGTTGAGCGTCGCCTTCAGCTCGACATTGCGCTCGGAATAGCGTGTGCGCGCCTGTGCCAACTGGTCACGCCACATCTTGCCCATCTCCGCATCGGCCGGCTGGACATGGACCGTCGACTGGCTGAGGCGATCGAGCATGTTCTCAATCATCGACGACAGGAGGCTGACCGAGACAATCTCGGCTAACGCACTCGTCTCACCATCGGCGAAGTTTTGATGCGCCATCGCCTGCACCGCGAGCATTTTGTAAAGCGGCAGGGACGTCATGTTGAGGAGCTGCTGCTCCTGCGCATTGAGCGCGCTGTCGGTACGGATCTTGCCATTGATCGAGTCGATCATGTTCTTGATCTTGATACGGAGGCCCGGTCCGGGGCGAAGTGTCTGCTGGGTCATGTTCAGGCAGGCATCGTCCTCACAATGCAGGATCTTGACCGGCGCACCGGTGCCAGCGCCATCGAGGAGCGCCGTCACGACCGCGTCTTCAGCTGGACCGACGAATCCGACAATAGCCCCTTCCGGCGCCTTGGGATTGATGACGATCGTACCGACGAGCGTCATCAGAAACTCGGAAAACTCCCGGTCGGTGCCGAACTTGTTCGACTTCTTGATAGCGTCCCAGGTGTAATTCCGGGGGTTGCCGGGAATCTTGTCGGCCATCGCCGGATCAGTGTTGCCATCGAGGGTCGCGTCCTGCTCACCGCCGGTGCCGCAGCCCTGCCGCGAACGCGCCCAATCCGAGAATTTGCCCTGCGAGTTGCCCACCGCGGCGCATACCGTGGAACGGGCCTGCGTCATCTTCGGCCATACCGACCCAACCAACCCCTGCGCCGCTTCGCACGACGAGATGTTCATCTGGTTCATCTGCTGCGCCTTGTTGGCCATGCCGTCCATGACCTTGCCGATCTCGGGTGAGACGCTGTCGATCGCGAGCTGGAAGGCGAAGCCGAGCGCGTTGTTCGCCGTCGCCTTCAGCATGGCGACCATCTCGGCGCCGTTGATGAAGCTGAAGGAGCCGGTGAAAATGTCGATCCCGCCACAGCCTGCGGTCGCCTTGGGCATCTGCAGGTTGAACGGCTGCACGCTTTTCTGGGGAAAGCGGCTCCAGACGTTACCCATCGAATAATAGCCGGCGCTCTGGCCTTGATAGGCCGACGGACCGGTCACGTTCGCGGCACCGCCCGCATCCTGGAAGAAGTCGTTCATCTGCCCCGCGACGTCCGCGCGCGCGATCCCGACCGGGACCATGCTGGCGGCACCAAGCGTCATGGCGACCGCGGCAGTCCGGCGAAGGAAGGCGCGGAAGAGGGAAGGGCGGGGCGGCGGGGTGTTTGCCATCAGAAGTCGCTCCCGACCTTGGAATTGGTGAGCATGAAGATGCGCTCCATCACTTCGTCGGCCGACATGACGCCGAACCCAACCGGCACCGTCTTGCGGGTGACGGTGTCGAAGAGCACCAGCGCCGGCGTCGCGAGCGGCACACCCATCCGCTGGCGCTGGCCAGAATCCACCACATAGTTGGGGAACTGGCGGCTCGGACCACCATCGGTCGACACCGCCATGACGGTGATCCGGTGGCTATCGGCAACCGAGCGCAGGATCGGCGAGAAGACCTCGCAGGCCGCACAGGACTGCGCGAAGAAGTAGAACATGCCGTAGCGCTGGCCGAGGCGTGACAGCACCTGGTCGCGGGTCGCTGAGCGGTTATCCGTCCATGCGCGCTTGCCGACGGTCGAGACTGGCCGCTGCAGCGTGTAGTCGATATCCGGGTTCTGCCAGAGCGCCCGCTGCCAGGTGTCCGAGAAGGTCGACGCACGATCAAGCTGCTCGCGCTGATAACGGACATAGGCGATGACGTTCGCCTCCGTCGGCTCGAGGATGGCGCGCGCCTTCAACTCATCCAGCTGCTTCGTGATCGCCTTCAGTTGTGCGGTCGACGACTGCTGCGGCTGTGCCGACGCCTGCGGAGCGGAGGGCTTGGCCTTCGGCCGCTCGCAATAGAACCACTGTCCGAGCTTGCGCTGGCCACAGTAGAAGTCGTCGCCCTGCTGTTGAGGCGCATCGTTGGAGAACGCCGGCTGCACGACGGCGTCCGTCGGCTGCACATCGTCGTCGCCGGCACCTTCGGCCATGGCCGCGCTCTGTAGGTCGAGCGTCTGCGCAAGCGCCGGCGTCGCCGCAGGTGCGGCAGCGGCCAACAGCATGAGGATGGAAGCGGTCAACCGACCGGTACGCTTAGCCTTGATCGTCGTCATCATCATGCTCCCCGTCGAGCTCAATCATTGCGAGTTTGAGAACTGACATCATCGCGGCGACGTCGAGCATCCTGGTGCCCTGATCGAGCATCCGGACGATGCCGCGAAGGTGGCTGCGGCCGTGCTTACGACCCTTGATAGTGGCGCGCATGCCCGTCTCGCGGCGGACCAGCCATCCAGCTTCCGCCATGCGCGGAAACGACTGCTCGACCTCATGCGGATCGATATGACACTGAAACCAATGCGAGATGGTCTGCGCCACCTCACCGGCGGACGTGCCGCGACCGGAGCGATGGATCCGCAAAAAGATTGCGAGATCGAGCACCGACATGTCGATCGAGCACGGACCCCCCGGTCCCTGCACATCATTTGCGCCCGTGAAGATCATAATACCCCTGAATCTTGGTTTGAATGTCGGCCATCACGGAGACTTCATCGGGCAGTTTCGCTGCATCCATGAACTCGGCGTAGACTTCGGAGAAATCCATTTTGGAGAGATCGAGGCGCTGGAACTCATCGATCGTAAAACCCTTGCAGGTCTCATCCTTGGGTTTGCCCCAGGGCTTGTTGATCTGCTGGCGGCCCTGCTCCTGAAGGATGCGGGACAGCTTGCTGCCGAAGCAGCAATAGGCATCCTTCGAGGTGACGCAGATGCCGAGGATCTTCTCGGAACAATAGGACCCGACCTTATGGCAAAGGCCCTTGTCGTCCTTATCGTCGAGCTGCTTTTCGGCCGAACTGCACAGCCACGGCGTGAGCAGCGGGACGCCCTTGCCCGAGCAGCAATTCGAGGCTCCGAAAATCTTCTTGTTGCAGGTGCCCCGCTCACCGGAGAAGACGGTTAGATTGTTCGGATCGAACTGCTTGCCCGCATCCCCGATCGAGTGAAGCGCGACGAGCGCATCCTTGAACTCGGTCGAAGCCTCGCGCTCGATCGCCTCGCAATTGCCGTTCAGGCAATAGACGTCGCCGCCACAGACATATTGCTTGTCGGTCGACGCCTTGTCGTCCGGCAACGGGCAGCTGTAGACGCGCTGCGATACCTTGCACGCTCCCGACTGCGGATCGTCCAGGCACTCATCACGAAGGAAGCTGCAGAGCTTGTTGCCGTCGAGCGCGCTACAATCGCTTGCCGGCGTCAACCGTTGACAGGTGAAGGTGCGTGACCAGGCCCAGCAGCTCTGCGTCACCGAGACCCCGTCGATGACCCGGGTTTCTGGACCTTCGGTGCAAACCTCAGCTGCCTGTGGGACGCAGGAGGCGTCCGCTGCGAGTGAAGGGCAGGTGCCCTCGTTGCGCGCGACGGTCACGCTGACCGTTCCCTCCTTCTTCAGGTAGACGGTGCCGGCCTTATAGTTCTGATGGCTTGCCGTTTCGCTCGCAGTCAACTCTGGTGAGCATGAGTACAGCTGCGCCGATCCGCTCAGGTGCTTCTTGCAATATTTCCGGTAACCCTCAACGTCGTTGCCGCCCGCGCCCATCTCGATCTGCGCGTCACAGATGTGCTTCGATACTGGCTCGATGCGACATACGCCCGTTCCGACCTTCGCCTGAAGGACGCTGTTCTTGGCGAAACCGTAGCCCTCGTTCTTGTCGAGGACACCGTAGTAAAACCAGCGGGCGGTGTTGACGACGGTCGGCACCATGTTGCCCCGACAACTTTCGGCCGCCTCAGTGACCTTCGAGCCCTGATTGCAGGTTGCCTCGTAATAGCCCTTGCCGCCGACCGACGGCGGCAGCGGTGTACAGGTCCCCTCCGTGCCGCCAATCGACTGGCCGCCCAGATAGGCATCCGGATCCTTCTCGATCGCGCTGCCACGCGAGGTGGCGGCGAGGATCTCGGCGTTACTGAAGCTCGGCCGGGTCCGCCCCTTGTCGGTGACCGTGCCGAACGCATCGTCGGTGCCGGCCTTCATGCCGCCATCGGTTGCAAGGCGATCGGGATCGTCGAAATAGACTTTCTCTGGAAGATCTGTGCCCCCGTAGCCGGGGAGTTGTGCGAGCTTGGCATCGTTCGGCCCCAAGCGGTCATCCGCGCGCATCGCCTTACCAAGGTCTGCGCCCTGCTTGCGCGCCTCCTCGATCGTCGTCTGCGCGACGACACCACTGGTGGCGCCGATAAGGACCGAGAGCAGCAAGGAGAAGGCGACCCGCTTCACTCAGGCGCCCTTCGCCATGTTGCGCAACGCGACCGCCGAAACGCCGGCGCCAGGGCCATGGCCGGCGACGAAGGTGTCGAGAACATAGCGCACGGAGACGTTGCCGGTCATCCGATCATGGGCCGGAACGACGGTCTTGCAGGAAAGCCCCGAGCAGAGGTCGAAGTCGGACGAGACCGCGACATAGGTCGGCACTGCCTCCACATCGAACGCGCGGAACAGCCGTGGGTCGATGCCGACATTCGCCAGCTGGTCCTTTTCGTTGACGACCTTGCTCAGCATCGCGCTGAACTGCTTCATGGAGTTGTTCGGAAATCCACGGAACACCACGACACCGCCGGCCTTCGACGTGTCCGCGATCAGCTGGCGGAGCGCCGGGACGGGCATCGACAGGCTGGCAAAGGCGATGAACTGTGGGGCATCACCGCGACCGGTCGAGGACACGTTCTGGCTGGCACCTTTGATGATTTCGTCGAAGTCGAACGCACCATCGCCGTTCGTCGGCAGATCCGCCTTGGCAAGGTTGACGAGGCTACCGTTCGCCTTGGCCTGCACGGCGACGGCCTCCTCACGGAACGCATCGCCACGGTTGCGGACATGCTCGGCAAAAACGTCCGCGTCGCCCTGCATGGCGGCTGCGCGACGCTTGATCGCTTCGAGGTCGAGGCCGTCGACGGTCTGCGCGATCGCCTGGATGCCGGCGAAGCCGGCGAGGGCGGCAATGACGATGGTGATGCGGCGCATATCAGTCTCTCCTCAGAGCACGCAGCAGTTGCGCTTGCGCCAGACGAGGTAGCCCATGTCCTCGCCCTTCACGGGGAAGGCGCGGCCAGCCTGTGGCGGCATCGTAGAGGCACCCAGCGGCGAGCATGCGTACTTGCCGCTGACCGTCGGGATCGGGTTGACCATCTGGACGCGGTATTGCTGCTTGCGCAGGACCGGCATGGGGTATTTGTTGCACAGGCCCTTGGAGCCCATCGTGCCCCAGGCGAGGCCTTCGCGATGGATCTTGAAGGCGAAGCGGGAGAGCGCGAGGCGAGAGGCCTGAACATGGCCGATCGAAGCGGCGATGTTGCCGTTGACCGGGTACATCGGACCCTGACAGCCCGCGCACCAGAAGGTGGCGTCGAGCGGCAGTTTGGCGGTCGCGGCGATGCAATCTCCGGCGCAGGCTGCTTGCGCGATCGGCGACGAGAAGAGGACGGCCTCCGGGTTGATGAGCGCCGTCAGCGAGTCATCCTGCCAGAGCGGATCGACCTCGGTCATGTAGGCGATATCGAACGACGAGGCCTCGAAACAGGCGAAGTCGGCGAGAACTTCCATCCAATAAAGCAGCGGATAGACGTACCAGTGGACGTGCCATTTCGACGTGTTCTGGCCATTGCCGCCCATCTGCGACGGCCCCGACAGCTGGCCTTGCCCGATATCGAAACCGGGCGAGATCTTGGTGCCTCCAAGGTTGACGAAGCACCACGGCTTGGTGGTGACGTCGGCGAGGCGAACTGGCTCCCAGAACCCCGCCGAGATGCCAATACGGGGCACGGGGCTTCCGCATGCACAAACCGGGAGCGACGGATTGTCGGTATCGGCCCGGGTACTTGGCCAGATCTTGAGCGCGCCCACCGACAGCGGGAACATGCAACTCCAGCAGACGTCGGTGATCGGGTTGACGAATTTGCCGGTGCAGGTCGACTTTGCCGCAGGCACTGCCGGGGTCTGCGCCCCGACCGACGTGGTTAGGACGATCGACGCGAGACCGGCGAGCGCCATCGTTGCGAGGGATCGCATCCAGCTCACGAACGACGCCCATCGCGTTCGAACAGCGTCATCAAGCCACCGGGCGGCGGGATGAGTAGCATCATGGCAAGAAGCAGAAGTGCCAAGTCGCACACATCTCTGACGAGCTTTGGAGACACCTCGAACCGCATCATAAGCAGTGGCGCGAGAACAACGAATGCCGCCGCGTAGCGATAAGCGGTACGCTGGCAGCGATAAACGGTATCGAGATCGAGCCAGCGAAACCTGGTCACGCGGCGTCTCCCGACGACTGTGCGGCGTCGAGATAAGCATTGTCGGCGCGGTTCTTCCGGAAAACGTAGAGCGCGGTATGCAGCGCCGTGGTGATGAGCAGCGCAGCGATGACGAACGACGCGGGGCGGCCGAACAACCGGACCAGCGGCGAGATCGCCAGCACGCCGAGCGCGGAGGCGATGCAGAGGATCTGGAAGGTCCGGCGCATCATGCGCAGATCATCGGTTTCGGGCGCGGCCATCGGCGTGCGCAACAGATCGAGCCAAAGCGGCATCAGCTGTTTCCCTTGAGCTTGATTTCGGAGAGCTTCATCACACGGCCGTCTTGGACCGCGACGGCCGGCGTATGCCGAATGCCGAGTTTGCCCGTCAGGCGCCCCTCCTGATCGAAATAGAAGCGCCGCTTCCGCGCGGTCATTTCCTCGATCGGCGAGCCGTTCACGAGGATGATCTTGGCGGTCAGGTCCGTGTAGCGACTGGTCGCCCAGGCCATCTGCGCCGCGTCGTCGCCGTCGACGAAAACGAGCGCCTGGCGGACGACGGTGAAATCAAGCGGGTTCACCGACTGACCGGCGCGGGCGATGAAGTTGCCCTCCTGGTCTTGCACGTCGTGATCGATCACGATCGTAGGGTCATAGGCCCAGCTGCGCGGCTCACTGGCGGCAGTGATACCATCGACAGGCTTCGGCCGGCGCACGCGCGCTTCGGCTCGGCGGGCGAACTCCTTGTTCATGCGATCGATGCCGCCCGTCGCCTGCAGATGCTGGAGCTTCGCCTCCATGGTCGCCATCAGATCCGGCTCGATGATGGGGAACGCCTGGCCCGCGACGCCGTGATCCCGAGCGCGGGTCGCCGAGGTCAGCGATACCGACAGAAGCGCGACGATCGCGACGGACTCCAGCGTGCGGTTCACAGGATGGGCCGCCCGACACCGACGATCTTGTTCGAACACGCATAGCCGATCGCGGCATAGCGGCTGTCGAAACCGTCCTTGTGCGGGCTGCCGACATAGTAGCAGCCCTGCGGGATCACGCCCGTAGGGCCTGCCACCAGCGGCTCCCCCGACTTGGTGAAGGGCTTCATATGGCTGACCAGCTTGCCGGCCACGATAACATCGGCGCCGCGGTGAACGACGAGATCGCCGGGCATGCCGTAGACGATCTTGCCGAACATCTGCTTCTTCGCGCCAAAATGCTTGATGACCAGCGGCACCGCGGGAGGCACAAAGAACACATACTCGCCGCGCTTCGGAACCGCCGTCTTGTGGATCACGAACGCCCAGTTGGGCAGCGATTCCGACGCGTTGATGAGAAGAGCATGTGTGTCACGCCAATCGGCGATCGCGTTCAGCGACACACCGCCGGCGATGAACAGACCGAGCGCCGCCCATAGCCGCTTGCGTGGCCTGAAAGTGGCGGTGGTTTCGGTCGTGGACGCAGCGGCGTGGCCGGCAGGCGCCACGCCGATCACTTCGCCTGCCTCACGGCTGTGTCCGCAGCGTCGATGGCATTGCGTAGCCGTCCGCGCGTGACTGGCTGCCCCAGGGTCTGAATGGCGGAATCGTCCCGCAGATTTTGCACCGCACGAGTACGAACCTCTGGCGGCGCTTCCCGCAGGATCATCGTGACCTGACGGTTGGTCAGCATCGTATTGTTGTACGATACGACAGCGGCCCAAACACCCATGCCCCCTACCGACAACATTATGGCTGCCATCCAGACGCGAGCATCGAAATTATCGCCGATCGGCAACCTTACGTTACTGCGCATTGGGGCCTCCAAAGGTCGATACCGCCGCGCCTGCAGCCGACGGGTCGGTCGCGGCCACATCCTGAACTGCTGCCTGCGCGGGCAGCTCGGCGAACGGATTAGGTGCCGCGGCGACGGGAGCCGCCTGTGCCGTCTCCACCGGAGCGATCATTGGGACAGTCGGAACCTGCCCACCCATCATGGCACCCATCTGGGTCGGGGTCGCAGGCGTCGGCACCTTCATGCCAGAGGCATAAACGGCCTTGGCAACCTCGGCGGTGATGTCGGGCACGCTCTTGTTGAGGACCGCCTCGCCGACCATGACGATCTGTCCGTCGGCAGCATGGCGCTGCACTTCCGCATCCACGGAAGCCAGGAAAGCAGTCATCTGCGCCCGTACCTGATCGGGCGGCGTCGCGCTGCGTGCCTGCGCCTGTACATATTCGCCAATGATCTTGGAGAGCTCGACCTTGACGATGCGCTGCGGCTTGTCGGCCGTGACCAGCTTGGTCACCCACATCGCCCAGACGAGGGCGAGAACGAGTGCGGCCGCGACCAACAGCTGTGCGGCCGTGTAGCCGGCGAACACGACTTTGCGTCGGGTGGCGATTGGTGCGGACACGGCAACGGGTGCCGCCTGTGGTGTATCGACGGTGTCGGTCATGCACGGCGCTCCTGACGAGCATCATCGCGCGGCAGCAGGGCGTGCCGGCGAAAGAACATGATGGCGACGGAGATCGCCGTATGGACCCCGCCGACCACCAACTTGAACTGCTCGATGCGGCCAGCGTCAGCGGCGAGGTAGCGACTGGTCAGGTTCTGAACGTGGTTCATCATGCCATCGAGCGAAAAGCCGCCGATGACGAGGAAGAAGAGGATGAACACCCCCCACGTCATCAGGAGGGTCGTGGCCATGAAGCCTGCGAAGTGCAGGCCGAAGTAGAGGCCGTAGCCGTAGTCGACCTTGCGGCCGCTGCGGGGCATCGGGAAAACGGTCGCCATGGTGGTCACTCCGCTGCCATCGCGAACGCGTCATCGGCGCTCGGATCGGTCCATTTTTCGGGGTTGTTGGGATAGGCGACCCGTTCGATCGCCTCTTCCATCGTCAGGCCCTGTGCGAGCAGATCGTGGATCGCCGCAAAGGTCAGGGGCGACGACGAGTAGACGGTCGCGGAATAGGGATCGAGAACGAGGCGGCCGACCGCCAGCGTCTCCGGACCCTTAATCATCACGTCCGAATATTCCGCGCCCTGCCGCTTCAGCGAGCGGAGCAGCGCATCCGTGTAGTCGTCCATCTGGAAGCGATCGTGCTTCTTGAAGTCGGCGATCGTCTCTTCCTTCTGTTGAAGGATCACGAACCAGTCCGAGTTCTCGAGCGCCGCCTTGGACCCATCCGACTTGTAATAGTCGTTGAGGCTCTGCGTCGCGGTGACCAGCGATGCGCCATATTTCCGGCAGGTACGGGCGTAGGCTTCGATGAAGTCGGCCATCGAGCCGCCCTTCAGCATCTGCCATGCCTCATCGAGCAGCAGCGCCTTGCGCACCGAGCGATCCTCGCGGCGCATCGACTGGCTGACGAGGAACATGATTGCGGTCAGCGCGACCGAGCGCAGCTCCTCGCGCGACGACAGGTCGGACATCTCGAAGACGGTGAGGTTGTTCTTCAGCTCGAACGACACTTCGCCCTCGAACATGCGACCATATGTGCCCTTCGAAGAGAAGGGACGCATCGCGATCGCAAGGTCGATGCCGATCTGGTTCTGCGTCGCATCCAGCGCGGCGATGACGTCGTTGACCGAGCCCTGCGGACCCTTGTCCGCCCAGACGGCATTGATCGCGCCGTCTATGAGGCCCCTTTCCGTATCATTGAGCTTGTCGATGTGCCGAGCCATCTGGTTGACGATGGATTTGAGCATGGCGAAGCAATCCATGCGGTAATCTTCATCGGCTTCCGCCAGCACCGGATCGATCATCGAGAAAGGGTTGATGCAGAAGCCCGACGACATCGTGAACTCCACGAAGGCGCCGCCCTGCAGCTTGGCCGAATGCTCGAACGAACGGCCGTCATCGATCACGACGACCTTGGCCCCGGCGCCGACCATCGAGGAGCACAGCTCCTGAAGAGCGACCGACTTGCCTGACCCGGACTTACCGAAGACCGCTACGTTGTGGTTGCCGGCGGTGTTCTCGAACGGGCTCCAGAAGAAGGGCTGTCCGCGACGGCCGATCAGCATCAGGTGCGGATTGTTGCCGCCCAGATACTCGCCCTGCAGCGGCATCAGGCTCGCCGCCGTCGTCGTCAGCACGGTGCGCAGCCGCTTCATGTTCTTCAGGTCGAACGACAGGCCATTGGCCATCGTCATCGGCATCGCGGCGAGCAGGCCCTGGATCTGGAGATAGCGATCGTCGAGCAGGTCCCAGCCTGCGGCCCGGTACACCGACTTCAGGATGCGCTCATTAGCATCGCCCTTGCCCTTCGGGCTGAACGAGGTGACCGAGTAGAACGCCTGCACCAGCTTTCTGCCCTGACGCAGCTCATCCTTGACGAAGCGCCATTCCTCCGATTGATCCTTCAACTGCGGCAGCATCCGCGCCGACTTGCTGTCGGCCAAGCTGGTGGTGCGCATGAACTTGCGGCCGGCGCGTTGCCCGGAAGCCTCAGCGTCCGGAAAGTCGAGGCACAGGTTGGTCGACACCGGGCAGGGCATGCGCAACTTGTCGGCGAACATATCGCCAATCAATTTCGCCATGTCCCACGGCGCCCAGCGCTGCGGCAGGTTGCGCACCGAGAAGGATCGAACGTCGAACGTATCCGGGTAGATCTCGCCAATCTCGGGAGCATTCTCGACGGTCTTGCCGGTCGGCCGGAAGCGCTCGGTCCGCAGGAGGATGCGGTCCGGTTCGATCTTCATCTCGAGGTCGTGACGCACCGCCTGGTCGGCGATCGGGTCGAACGGGTTGTAGGTGATCGTATCGTCACCCGGCGCCGTCGTCGGCGAGGTGATGTCATCGATCCACGAAATGAGCCCTTTGGGGTCGATCGCCCGGGCATAGACGCCGAGGGATTCCAGCGCCGAGATCAGCCCCTCCATGACGGAGATGATTTCCTCGTTCGACACGCGGCTCGATTCCGGCGTCGAATAGGACAAGCCGAGCCGGTGGTTGCGCAGGCAAAACGGTGCAGATGCCGATAGCGAGTTCCAGACGCCGCCCATCAGATATTCGGTCCGGTGCCGTGCCATGCGCTCATAGATGCCGGACGCCGAATAGCGCGGCATGTACCATTGCGAGAGCTTCTCGCTGATGCGCGGGCTCATCCACCCATGGACCTGCAACGCACCCGGGGTCGGGATGCCTTCCGACAGCAGCTGTGCCAGCATCTCATGGCTCTGCTCGGTCGCGCCGATCATCGGGGTCGCTTCAAGGAAGAAGCCACGCGAGGCGCTGTTGTAGTAGATCTGGGTCTTGGGGTCGTAGCCACGGTAAGGCAGCCAGTGGACGAACCGCGGGACCGCGGTATCTGGTCGACCGCTCTCCGGCTTGGCGGAATCGCCGAGGATGGTCGAGAGCAGGCCCTTCAAGATGCTCATTGGTCCACTCCTGGGAAGGACGATGCGCGAAGCACCGGAAGGGGCGCTCCCGACTTGGCCGCCTCGCGCGCATCGGGTTCGGCGCGCGAAAGCCCGTTGCGAACCGCCGGATTGGCAGCGACGGCGACGATTGCATTGCGGCCAGCCTGAGTCGCGTATTTCGGCACCGCTGCGCCCGAGCTTGCCGTGACGACCGGGCGGGGTGGCGCGGGTGAGGGGAGAGGCTTGGCGGGCGCCACCGCACCAACGCGGGCTGGGGAGGTGGACGCGGTCGGGGTGATGCGCGCGGACTGTGGCGATGCAACCGCAGCAGGCGCCGTGTAGGTCACCGTTGGCGGTGTGCGCAGCGCAGTGGGCGAGACAGAGAGGCGGCGAGGCGATTTGGACAGGCGGCGTGCCACCTGATCCCTGATATCGCCGACAGGATCCGCCTGTGCGCGCGCGGCGGCCACAGCCGCAGGCGTAGGCATGTCAGGATCCGCAACGGATTCACCGTCCACCATCAGGGGGTGATCCGCCCGATCGATCGCGGCCAGCAGCGTATCGCCGCCCGTTGCCGCACGGACCTCCGCCGGTGTCGTCGCGACGACATTATCGGCGAGCGCCTGTTGCCACTCGCCACGTTCCACCACCGCATGGACTGCGGTCTGTTCGTGCAACCGTCCGGCCGCATCGACCTGCGCCGGGAAGACGATCCGAAGCACGCGCTCCTGGCTTCGTGCTGGCGCTACCGCGGCGGTCTGGAAGCCCCGACCCTCGACAGGCGGCGCGGTGTAGGGACCAGCTGGCGTAATCAGGCGATCGCCCTCTTCGCCCGAGATCATCGCCAAAGCGCGATCGTCGATGAAGGCGCTGGGTGCGCAGATGCCGTCAGGCGCCGAGCAGTTGAAGCTGCCCTTCACATTGCCGCCGAGCGTGGTGCAGCCGGTCATGACGGTGCCAGCGGCGAGTGCTGTGATGAGCAAGAGAGGCGAGCGGTTCACGACCGACCTCCCGCGATAAAGGCGGCGGTCAGCTCAGCGGAGCGGAAGCCTTCCATGACTGCTCCGTCGCCCCGCACGAGGACCGGGGTGCCTTGCAGGCCGTGCGCCTTGGCGAAGCGCTCATTGGCGTCGAGGCCCGAAGTATCGCACGTCGCTGACGTGCCGAGCGGCTCGCGGGCATAGGCCCGGTGGAGCGCCTTGACCCGGTCCTTGGCACAGTAGACGCGATTGGAAAGGTCGCGCGTGCCAAGCGCCGAGATTGGCCGCTCGACGACGCGCACGTTGAGCGAGACGAGCGCGGTGCTCAGCGCCTTGCAATATCCGCACTCGAAGTCGCTGAAGACCGTAACCGTCTTGCCATTCGGGTTGCCCCAGACGATCGCGCCGTCCTTTGGCAGGCCTTCCAGCGACAGGTGCTTGGGCGTCGCAGGGGTGCTCGGACGATCGCCGCTGGTAAGCGGTGCGTCTCCGCGATCGGGTGCAGCGTTTGCCTTCGCGGCACCACCAACGAGCGTGTCCGGATTGATCTCCAGGAGCCGGGTGGCGGTCAGGTCCTGCCGCGTCTCCATGTCGTAGACGCGCCCGATGACGAGGTAGCGACCCGTGCGATCGACGTAGAATAGGTTGCTGCCGGCGGTGACCTCACACAGGCCGTCGACGACACTGCAATTCACCTTCGAAACCTGCGTCTTCGGAAGGCGCACCTTCAGCAGCGCCTCGACAGAAGCATTGGTCGGACGGAGAACCCCGGAGGTCGCTTTGGCGGCGATCGCGGCCGCAACCAAGGCGACGAAGACAAGGACCATGACAAGCCACTGCTTCGGGGTGGGCAGGAGGCGCGAGGGCCAGCCTTCATCAGTTCCGAACATAAACACCCTCCAGGAAGACGATTTCGACGTCGACGCCGGTCGGCATTTCGATGACCGGCTGATACTGCTCGGCGCGCTCGATCAGGTATTTCGAGACGTCCTTGCCGGTTTCCTGCGCACCGCCGCCAAGCGCGCGAAGCCCGACGTTGCCGAGGTTCGGCGTCTGGTTGATGCTGCCATTTCCAGCGGCGGTATTGATGACGGGCATGCTGAATGCCGAGTTGAGCGCGGAGCCCGCTCCGCCGACGAGGCCCGCGAAGAAGGCTTGCATCGCAAGCGAGCCCTCGCGGCTGACGACGCGGCCGCGCACACCGGTCTTACCGCCAAAGGCGATGAAGCCTTTGACCTCGGACTCGGCATACCTTCCCCCAGGTTGCGGGCAGGTCATCTTCTGCAGCTTGATGTAGACCTTCTCGCTCGACAGGTCGCCGCGCGCCGCCCCGTTGATGAGGCAGCCCTGGATCTTGGTCGTCAGCAGCTTACCGTTTTGCAGGACCGAGCGTGCTGGCCCGGTGATGCGGAGGACGACGGGGAGCGGATCGCTCTGGCTGTTGACGCCGGCAGAGGCGTCGACACCCACCACCACCTTTGCCGAGGCAAAGCTGTTTGCGGGCAGGTAGTTCGGGCTGTCGGTATAAACCGTGCTGCCCTTCGACACCTTGGTGGCATTGCCGGTTTCTGCCGAACCGAACGACACCATCTTCACTTCACTGAAACGGGCCGGAGGTGCGCTAACGGCAGGCCCGGAGGCACCCTGATTGCCATATACGGCCGCGCTCCCCGGACCGTACATCGCCTGCGGCCCCGGCATCGGCGCCGGCGCTGCCGCCCGCTCGTTGACTTGGCGTCGAAGCTGGTCGTTCTCGGCCTGATACGCTGAAACCACACGCTGGCCGTCCGTCGACATCGACTGGTTCTGGGCTCGCATTGCCTCGAGCTGCTCGGCAAGCTGCGCCACGCGGGCGTTGGTGCCCTCGACACTCTTCAGCTGATTTTCGTTGCTCTGGAAGCGGTTCTCCGACTGCGCCATCCACTCCTGCTCGGACTTGGTCTTGTTGGTCATGTCGCTGACCGAGACCGTCTTCTTATCCGCGCTATCGGGGTCGATCTTCTTGACGGCGTCGTCGCTGCCGAAAATCCAGAACGAGGAAGCAGCCAGCACGACGCCGCACCCAAGCGCGAGCTTCATGTTCTGCTTCTTGCGGACCTCCGCATTTCCATCGAGCTCGGATGCAATCGGCGAGACACCGTCAGCGTCTCCGGCTTCCGGTGCGTCGAGCGGCTTACGCTCGCGGGAGAAGATGTTCTTGAGATCCATGGCTTAGTTTCCGTTCCGCGAGACGAGGTAGGCGGTCGTGACCCGGCCCGGCGCGAGCTTGGGTTCCGCGATCGAAACCGCGAGCGCGCTCGCGGGCGCGACGGTCGCCTCGGTGAGGGTGGTTTCGGCGGTCCCCTTGTTCTCGATCCGCAAGACGCGGCCGGTCATGGCGTCGCCGCGATACTCTGCGATCATCTGCACCTTGAGGTTGCCCACATAGACGGGCTTCAGCGACCGCTGACGCATCTCGAAGCCGTCGACCGACTTGTTCGCGTACATCGCCTGCACCAACGAGACTGCGGCCTCCTCCGGTGAGGAGGTTTGCGCGACCTTGGTCGTACCGGCTTCCAGCGCATCGGCCTTCGCGATCGCAGGGTTCGACACGAAAACCTGCACCGCTTGGTCGCCGCTGATCCGGCACTGGAATTTGTAGACGTAGCCCCGCTTGGACGTGCCGAAGAACGACAGGACCTGGCGACCAAAGCCTTCAGGGACCGACAGGTAGATGTCGCCGCGGACCGGCTCGTTGACGACGCTGAAGTCGTCGGATGGGTTGCCGGTGTTGATCTTGGACACGCCCGCGAACTCATCACCGACGAGGCTGATACGGGTGAGGTCCTTGGCCGACGCATTGCAGGACACCTGTGCGCCGTCAGCGGCGACCAACGTCTGATCGCCGGCCGCGAAGGCTGGCGCTGCGAAGACGAAGACCGCGACCGCAATGAGGGCGACCCCGAGCAACCGGCTAAGCCAGCAGAAGGTGCGGGTGGAGAGGGCGGTGCCAATCGCGGCGCTGCCAAATGCGTAGATTACGTTCACATCATGGCTCCCGGTCGGGCCTTGGGCTGAACCATGCTGAAGCCGACCAGCTTCAGCGTCATGCCGGCGTATTCCCAGTCGTAGACAAAGGTCCTCTGCTCGGAGGAGACGATCTTCTGGCCAATGACAGTGTTGAGCTTGCCGGTGACGGTCGATTGCAATGCCTTGGGGTCGATCTCCATGCCTTCCAGCGTGAAATACTGGGACATGCTCGATCCGCGTTGCTCATCGACGATCTTGAGAAGGTCCGCCTTAATCTTGCCCTGCGACTTCGGTGACACGATCGCGAGAACCGACTTCATCCAATAGTCGAGGCTCGACGGCGTGCGGTTGAGCGTCAGCACTGCGGTATCGCGGGTGATGAGCTCGAGATATTCGCGGGACACGCCGGTCGTAGACAGTGTGACGGGTGAACCCAGTACCGGCTGCAAAACGATCTCGCGGCTTCGTGTCGCCGACATCAACAGGAGGAGCGCCACAATACCGGCGAGAACGAGAGCTGCGATCCCGAGGAGATTGCGCTGGCGGAGGACACGCTGCGATTGCGCGTGCTGGTAGGAAAAATCCATGTCAGCCCACCATCAGTCGGAGATAGGAAGGTGGCGTTGCCCTGAGCGAGGGGAACCCGCCCGGCAGATGCCAATAAGCAAGATGGATAAGCCAAGAAGTTGCCCGTCCCGCTTTGGCCCTCCTAAGGGCCCACCAGCCCAGGACGGCTAAGCCGATCCCGATGACGATGTGTTGGGACAGGATCCCCCACACAAATGGAATGACCATCGCCAGGAACTCGTCCAGCGTCCAAAACCCGATCAGCTCGGGGTCATCCAAATGGGAGGGGATCACATACTTGTCGGCTGACATCACGCCACCTTCAAAAGCGGTGCCGGCGAAGCTGCTATCAACGCCGGCACCAAGTCGGGTCAGATGGTGGCCGTGACGGTCGAGGTGACGATCGGGATACCGGTGCCGGCACCGACGCCGACACCGACCGGGATCGCGACCTGGCCGAGCGAGAAGCGGCCCGAAGCCAGACCGACGACACCGCCGGCCAGCGACAGAACGGTGATGATCTTGCCGCCCGAACCCTCGAGGAAGCCGGTGAAGGCGTTGAGCGCCGTATTGAAGGTGGCGTCCGCACCGGCGAATGCCGGCGAGGCGAACACGGCCGCTGCCGCTGCAACGCCGATCGCCGCAAGGGCGGTCGTCTCGGCGCGACGGCCGATCTTGAGCATGGTCTTCATGTTGGAGTCTCCGTTCGATCGAGCGCTGTTCAGCGCGCCCAAGAGGAGACTGGCCCTGTCGAATCTTGGCCGGCAATCGCGATCCGGCGGAACAATGCCGCAGGTAAGGCTTTTTTAACTTTCGTGTGCGATTCGGTATTTTGACGATCACCTTGCCCCATTCTGAGAGGCACCTGCCCCAGAAATTGGGGCAGCTGCCCCTAAAACTGGGGCAGCCTGCCACGAAAATTGTGGCAGCCGATTTGGTCGCCCGGACGTACCTGATTTAGCCATCGTCTTGCAGGATGCAGACCGCCCTAAAAACGGGTACATATGCAGGCGTAACAATCCGGTTGGTGCGGAAATCAAAGGTCTAAGATAGTGACGGCTGATAAGGTGTATAACATTTCCGTATCACACCACTATTTCCGGTTAACAACCGAGAGTATCCGCCTGACCTCGAACAAGCACTGCTCCTATTATTCGTTGAGCGACGTTATCAACGAACGAGCCGATCGCGCGAACGACTTAATCGATAGCTACGACTCAGAGGATATGCGCCAGCATCTCCGCATCATTCCCTCGGATGGTGAGGTTGGTATTGAATTTACAATTTTGACGACAAATGCTGCCTCGATCGAGACCGCTGCGTTGGCATTGGGGGAGGCTTTAGGGCAGACCATCCTCTTCAAAGACGCAATATCGCTTATGATGTTTGACCTTATTGTTGAACGCAATGCTACTGAGGTTTTAACGAAGCTCGGACTTACAGCTTCGGAAGCCGACGCTTATCGCGTTTCGCTAAAGAAGAAGCATTCGAACGTCATACCGATACGCCCCTGAAACGGATTAGCATTGAATCTAGATCAGCTTTAGGGTTGCTTTTCCCTGAAGGGTCCGACTACCGAGGTCTTACCAGCCGGGAGAATGGCAGTGGGACTACCAAGACGAAGTTTGGCCGGGGGGCCGTCGCGACCGCAGCCAGGGTTCGAGCTTGAAGATTATATCCTTGCCCGGATGGACCTGCAGGGATTGAGTGTTCGTGACCTTGCTCCGATAGCGGGCTTGAACCGCAGCCGACTGCACCGCGGGCTACATCGCGAAGCCGATAAGCGCATTCCTCTCAGGATGCCGGAAACCACGGCAATTCTTCACGCGCTGGGGATCGATCCGATTGAGGCTCTGATTGCAAAGGACGTTTTTGATACGACCCAAGGGGTCGACTTCGATGACGTGCTGAAGGTCATCGCCATGGTCTGTGGGATGGTTAAAGGTCTCTCGGAGGAGATTGTCACCGTCGTGAGGCATGTCGACGGTCTCGCGTTCGACGATGTCAGACCCGAACATGGCGAAGCGGCCAGAGGCCTCATCGTGAAGGCTGTCACAGTAGAATATACGAAGTTGGTACGCCGCCGGTCGCTCCGCGGGGACGGTTTCGGCGACGACTGAGTCTCCGGACGAGACCTTGCGGCCGCTCCCAACTGGCATAGTTGCGCTGGCGGGCGGCCCATAATCCGAGACAGGGTAACTGATAGCACGCGCGGGACGCTGCTCGAAAGAGTGGGGTGTCGCGCCGCGCCGCCCCTCTCGTGCTATCAGTTACTCTGTCTGTCGACGCTGCGTTTGCGCGGATCGCGGACATACGGAAACTGATAGCACGAGAATTTGCGCCGTAAGGAAACCGAAAGCACGAACCAGCGCCCGCGACTCCGAACGCCGCTGCTGCTTAGGTAGCCGGCGTCACCTGATCCGGAATCACGGGAGGCGATCTCAAGGTCATCTGGCCTCGAGAAACCTAATCGAGGGAATGCCGTGCGGAAGAGAAACACCCGGCGATAGGTTGGGGTTTTCCAAACTTCGGAAGTGCCACGTAACAACCGCGGCATAACCGGATTACGAAGATGCAGTAGAAATGCGTGCGTAGCATGCCAAGGACTTCTGCGTCCGCACGGAAATCCAAAAGGGGATTCTCCGAATGACTCTTCGTACTTGGGCTCCAGGGGCGGGCCACCGGCGAGTAGACGAACGTAGTGTGTCGACGGGGCGGCTCGCTGACAGTTTTTCGGGGCTCCCTGCGACGGTCAATCATCGGCAGGTTCTGACGGCCTTTAAGCGGGCCGCCCCATATATCGGCGTACCGCCTCGCCTTGTTCATGCGCTCGATACACTGATGAGCTGGTCGAGGGAGGTGGATTGGACCGAGGGCCAGCGCCCGATCGTCTTTCCGTCTAACGAAAAGCTTAGTCAGAAGCTCGGCGTTGGTATTCGGCAGCTTCAGAAGCTTTTGACGAGTGCCACGCGATGGGGACTTATTGCTCACCGTGACAGCGCCAACGGGAAACGTATTGGAGCCAGGGGCAAGGACGGCCGCCTTATCTATGCTTACGGTGTCGACCTCAGCCCTCTTGGCGTGCGGTACGAAGAGTTTGTTCGGATCGCCGATGAGGGCAGGGCCGCGGACCTACGTATCGACGTCCTGCGCAAGCGCCTCACCGCTGCCCGTCGTCGCATCCGCAGCCTCGCGCAACTGGTGATCGATGAGACGATTGAAGGCGTAGATGCAACCGGGATCCTTGAAGTCGCGCTGCTGGCGACCGAGCAGATGCGCAAGGTCAGGGATGAAGGGCTACTTCGCGCCTGCGCGGTTGAGCTTGAAAGCCATGCAGCAGCGCTCGGCGAACAGATTAAGGCGGCTTCGGAGGCCATAACTGATGCATCGGAATCGATAAATGGTTCACCCTCGGGCGTCATAAACGACACGCACTATACAACTACAAAACAACCTCCCATTGCTAAAGCAACTTACAGTAGAGGCTTGGCGGGAAGGGGTAGTGATTGCGGATATGACGTCCGCAACAACGAGCCCCAGAGCGTCGTCGAGGCCGACCTTGCCCATCACGGTGTTGGTCCGAGCTTCATTGCGGCGGTGGCTCCGGAGTTTATCTCCCGGCCCCAGGACGAAATGACTTGGGGAACCGTCATTGGTGATGCTGAGAGGATCCTCGCTCAGGCGGCGATCCCAGCACATGTCTGGCGTGAAGCGTGCCGCCTGATGGGCCAGAAAGGTGCGGCAGCGTCGGTCTTTGCAACGGCTCACAAACATGTTCGAGGAGATGTTGATCGCCCTGGGGCTTACCTTCGCGGCATGAACAGGAGCGCTGCCTCAGGGCAACTGCATCTCGGCAAGACGTTTCATGGCCTGAAGGATCATGCCAAACGACACCCGGTGCGCTCGCTATCGAGCAGCTCCGACTCTCGATCTGTTGGCCAGCTTTTGGCGACAGCGCTGAGGTCAGCAGCTGGCCGAAGCGTACCGACGTTGCTGTGACTGACGATGCGGTAACCGAAAGCACGAGCCCCCAAGCTATTCCTTTCGCGTACTCCGAAGGGTCCCGTCGTTAACAAGCGATCAAACCGCAAAAGCTCGTGCTTTCAGTTACCCTGTCGTTGATCGGGGATGATTCGAGGGGAGGGAATGGTAAGAAGGGTGCGTTTGGTAAAGGGGAGCGACGATGGCGAGATCACCTGCCGTAGCGCGGCAGATTTCTCTGTTCGATATGGACAGCCCGCTTCACGGGAAGGTGCGCGGCGAGCGGAGCATCATGGATTATCCGTTCTTCGTCCTATCGAAGAACGCGCACCTGGAGCCGATCGAGTACAAGCATGACCAGGTAACCATTCAGATCCGGCCGAGTGCGACTGGTGTTGCGACGATGTGGGACAAAGAGATTCTTCTGTATGTCGCCTCGCTCGTCGCCCAAGCGATAGCTGATGGCCAAGTCGCGGACGAAGACGTCACGTTTTCCGCCCACGATTTTTTCCGCATAACGGGAGTAGAGCGGCCATCGGTACGGGATTACCGACGGTTTGGCGAGGCGTTGGAGCGTCTCCAAGGCACACAGATAAAAACGAACATAGAGACGGGCGCAAAGATTGATCGAGGCTGGTTCTCGTGGCTATCGGAAGCGCAGGTTGAGTACGAGAAGAAGGCGAACGGCGACGAAGTGTTACGGTACGTGCGGGTTCGCCCATGCAATTGGCTTTATCGGGCAATCAAACGCGACCAAAGAATCTATCATTATCATCATGACTACTTTCGCCTAGGCGCAATTGAGCGGCGGCTATACGAGATAGCGCATTGTTATTGCGAAGCTGGCCCAATCGACATTGCTTTGGAAGACCTTCATCATAAAATCGGTTCGATGGGTCCGATCAAGAGGCTTAAACAGCTTCTTAAAAGTATCGAAGTGGAGAATCGACTTCCTGAGTACGATGTGAGCTTGGTCGAGATTGTATCCGGCGAAAGTACCGACTCCATTGGTCGCCGCCGTAAATCTGTCAGCACCTCGGTTCGGATGAAGCCCAAGCAAAAGTCGCTCGTTGCCTAGAAGCGCTGCAGCGCCGCGGCCCTCCTAAAGCCAACGGACCTATCATAGATCGACGATGGCGTCCCGGCGGGTGCCGTCAGTCTGGACCAGTTGCTGATGATGTTTGACACGTAGGCTTGCGTCTCTGTGATTCGTGGAACCATGCCACCGCGAACCCTCCCTGGGCCGGCATTATAGGCCGCCAGCGCAAGGTGAACTTGTCCGAAGCGATCAAGCTGCTGCCGAAGGTAGCGTGCGCCACCCCGAAGATTTTCCAACGGATCGTAACGGTTGACCCCAAGGCCGACCGCGGTGCCCGGCATCAATTGCGCTAAGCCGTAGGCATTGGCTCTGGAAGTTGCGATCGGATTGTATCCGCTCTCTCGCATAATGACGGCATCGAAGAGGCCGGTCGGGATTCCCTGCTCGCACGCGATCGCGCTCATCATGCCGTAATAGGCCGCGCGACGGGCTTCAGCACTCCGCGCAAGAAGGCCAGAGGGCTGATAGGAAAGTGGCGTGCATCCGGCGCGAAACGTGATTGGCGACATCATTCCGGCGTTACCGCGGAGCCAGGCTGGCACCGGAATAGAGGATGTCATCGGTACGACCCCCATTACGCCGCTACCAGCCTGAGTGTCTCCTACTGGAGGGATCACCTCCGCGAGCATCTCCTGTTGCATACGGAACTGAACATACCGGCGACTGAGATCATGGACTTCGAACCCCAGCGGCAGGGGTGCAGCGATGGGCGATTGTTCTTGCCCGCTTGTTGCCGGCGATGAGTGAGCATCGTCGACAGCGTGGCTTCCTGTCATCGAAATGAGCTGCACCTTACGAACGCCTACCCGTTTGGGAGCGGCGACGGCGTGAGACCCGGTTATGAGACTTGCGCATAGGCAAACAAAAGCGACTGGATAACGCACGGAAAACTCCCGTCAGACTTGATAGCTGAGAGCAGACGCCGTGCTATTTGCCCTTGTCAAGACCACCGGACCTGCCGAAACTGGCCCAAGCCACCCGCCAAGGTCCCTCAAACATGTGGTTGATCCACCGCGATACGGACGGAAACAGCCGGGATCGGATCCCGCTGCCGGCGCCGCTGCGCGAGGCGCTGGTGCGTTGGTATGTAGGCGAGGGCACTCTGCGCGACGAGCAGGCCGGGGTGACGCTTGTCCAGAACGCCCGCGTCGGACAGCGCTGGATCGCATGCGATTGTTTGGGTGCCGACAAGGCTCCCCCGATCCTCACTCCAGCATATCTCTCAGAAGCCGAGACCTATTATCTGCGTCGGCTGACCAGCACCAAACGACCAGAGCATCGTTCCGACTGCCCATTCTTCCGTGACCAGGCGACGAACAGGATCACGGAGGTTCGATCGCATAACACCCCGACCGACCCCCCATCGGGTTTCTTCGAGGTTCTGCGGCCGGCGCCGGAGAAGCTGTCTCAGCGACCAGAGGACGACAGCCTTGATGATCGCACGCGCAACGCCTCAACGCCCCGGCTTGCGCGGTTGTTGTGGCGGCTGCTGCACAACGCGGGTTGTAACGAGATCGCCCCGCTCGGTCTCGGCTACGAATGGTCGATCAAGGAGGAGTTCGCAGCGCTCGGCCGCGCGGCCGGGAAGATCGAGATTGCCCCCGGTATGGAGCTTGCACGCGCGTTCTGGACCCATCCACGCCCACTGGAGGCCGGTGCCGTCTACGGCACGCTCCGGGCATTGGCGCCCAAATGGCCGAAGACGCATGCCCCTCAGGGGTTCATCGCGCTCTATGCGCAGGCGATCAAGGGGAACGAGATCCATGTGCCAAGCGGCGAAACAGTCACGATCGCCACCCGCGTCCAGTCGCCCTCGATCCGCGGCAACCGCATCACTGGCCCCTACATCGTCCTGATCGTGGCAGGTGAATATCCAGAGGCGCATGGGTTCGCACCGCTCCGAGCTTACGCACAGCCGATTTACAACGGGCGGATGTTCGTCCCCGTCGAGTCCGATTTCGAGCGGAAGACGCTGAAGGCATTGCTGGCCGCACAGCGCGCACTCCACGCCGACGGCGTCGACATGGCGATCGGAAAACCGCTGTTCGACACCATGACACCGCACGGACCCTGCCGACCCGACTTCGTCCTGGAGGCCAGGTCGCGGGTAACGGGGGAAATGAAGACGCTGGTGGTGGAGGCGATGGGTTTAGATAACGCGGAGTATGACGCGGCCAAGGCGAGGACTCACCCCCGGATGAGAACTCTTGGCGATCTGGTGACCCTCGATCCTGCCGAAGTCGCGCAGGATCGCGCGGTTCGGAAGGTCCTTCGAACGCTGGACATCTGACCAATCAGGCCCAGGTCATCGTCGCGGCGAAATAACCCACTATAAAAAGCGTAACAGGTGAAGAAAGCAAATATAGCTTCTGCCAACGCCACCACGCCTTCGGAAGAAATAGAACCGCCCCACGGACGGTGCGGACATCTTGCCACGCCTTGTCCTGCCATAAGCCGTGCAAGGTTACGCCTACCGACAGGGCCATGGCGATTGCACAGCACATCGCTGCCGCCAGATAGATGGCGATCCAGTTGGCAATCTCGATTTGCGAAAACTGGTTCATCGACACCTCAAGTTAAGGAGCGCAGCTGAAAACAAGCGCAGAATGATTCTAGTTCCCAGCAGCTGTAACATGACCGGTTTAGCAGTCTGTAAACGGCCATTAGGTCCGCCGGTGTGCCGGCATTGGAGCGGAGAGGGAGGGTGAGAGAAGGGTCGTGAAAAGCGGCCTCAACCCTTCAATTCCAGGGTGAGCCGGTAAAGGCCGCCCTCAGTCCGAGGCCTGTAGCCATGAACAAGTTCGTCCTCTTCATCCGGGATCACGGGTCAGCCGATGTGCTGGACTTCCATCCCGACCAGGCGTCCGCCCAACGCGCGCTGGAGGCTTACGTCAGCGAGAAGACCGGACAGCCGGTCCCGTCCGACCCCGACGCGGCAGAGCAGGTCATCGCCCGATACTTCGACCGCGACAAGAGCTTCTTCGCGATCGCCGGCGTCCCTGCCGGATCGTACTGAGGGGATGAGATATGGCTATCACCATAAACCGGCCGTCTCAGCAAATGGTCGATCTGGTCGGTGCCCTCGGTGGCACTTGGCAAGGCTATATGGCAAAATGCCGGTGCCCGGCGCATGCGGATAAGACGCCGAGCTTGTCGATACGGCAAGGAGACCGAGGGCTGCTCGTGACGTGCTTTGCCGGCTGCACGGCTGAGGACATCCTGCGCGAACTCGCCCGCATACCGCTCGGCCGTCACTACGAACCGCCAGCCCCCGCGCCGGCCACGGGCACTGCCAATATCGATCGCCTGTGGAATGAGGCGGGCGCTGTGTCCGGCAACCTCGCGGAGCGCTACCTTGGATCGAGGTGGCTGCTACCGGTGCCGACCGACGTGCGGTTCCATCCGCGCTGTCCGCTCGGACCCAAACCGACGACCGTCTTCAAACCGGCGCTGCTGGTTGGGGTTCGTGAAGCCCAGCGTCTGGTCGCCTTTCAACGGATTTTCCTTAAACCCGACGGCGGATATTCCGAAAAGGCGACGCTCGGTATTCTCGGTGGCGGGGCGTGGCGTGGCGGCGGCCTTGGCCCGACCATCGGCATCGCCGAAGGCTTCGAAAGCGCGCGAGCCTGGTCGCGGATCCACGGTTTGCCGTGCTGGTCATCGTTCGGCTCACGCAGGCTCGATCTTCTGACGATCCCGTCGTCGGTCACGAGGCTTATCCTAGCCGCCGATCGAGATATTGCCGGGCGGAGGGCCGTGGCGCGCAGCATCGAGCGATACACCGCTGATACGCGCACGGTCGTACCGGACTATCCGCCTGCGCCCTTCAAGGATTGGGCCGAGGTGCTCGAGGCGAAAGAGAGAGGAGGGGGAGGAAGGCGGTGAGCTGTCGAATTGGCAGCAAAGCCCAAGGAACCTGCCATGTTCGACCTTCTCGATCTACCGCCCGTCAACGATCGCGCCGCAGCGGAAGAAATCGCCGCCCTGCTTGCAGCCGGTACGCCGATCGCGCGCCGCGACCTCAATCAGGCGATGACCGCAGCGTTCGGAGGCTCGGACGCTGACGGCCGCTGGACGCAGCGCGACAGCTTCGAGATGCTCGAACATGCGATTGCCCTCCACCTCGCGACGCGACCGCACGAACTCGCCACCCTTACCGACATCCATGCGGCGTCTGCGATCATGCAGCTGCTGCCGACCCAGACGGTACGGAGCGAGGAGCAGATCAACCTCCAGCAATTTTCGACGCCAGTCGACATCGCCGCGATCGCGGTGCTGATGGCGGCGATCGGCGCTGACGACATCGTCCTCGAGCCCAGCGCCGGCAACGGCCTGCTGATCGTCCAGGCCCCGCCGTGCGCCGGCCTGCAGCTGAACGAGATCGATGCGAAGCGCCGCGAACGGCTCGCCGGCATATTCCCGCACGCCGTCGTCACCGGACATGATGGCGCAGGGCTGGTCAGCCTCCACGGGCGGCTACCGAAGCCCACTGTCGTGGTCATGAACCCTCCCTTCTCGCGCAGCGTCGGCCGCGGTGAAGACGACCTCGCCGCCCTCCGGCATCTGCAGGCAGCGATCCGGCGTGTAGCGAAGGGCGGCAGGATCGTAGCCGTCATGCCCGATTGGTTCGCGCCCAGTGCCCGCCTGAAGGCGGCCTATGAGGCGGTGCTGACTGGCTGCACGGTCCGGACCTCGCTCCGCCTCGAACATTGCTACCGGAAGCATGGCACCGACATCGCGGTCCGGCTCTACGTGATCGACAAGGTTCCGGGCGGAACGTCGCACGTCGTCATCCAGCGTAGCTCGATCGCGGCGTTCCTTGACGCCGTTACGGTGCCACCGCGTGCCGAGCTGGTGGGTGAAACCACGATAGCGATCCCGCCGGCACCGAAGCCCAGCCTGTTCGGTGCCGCGCGCCAGGCGAAGGCGACGGTTGCGCGGACGTTCCATGCGCCGGTCCGCAACAATGTGCTGCCGGTCGGCTACAGGACGCTGTCCACACCCGCGCCGCTCGCCGATCAGGTAGGCTGCTATCTGCCCTACCGGCCGAGCCGGATCGTCTTCGACACCGCCGGCGACCATCCAACCGCGCTGGTCGAGTCCGTCGCAATGGGCTCGATCCCCGCGCCGATCCCGAGCCATGTCGCGCATTTGCCCGAGCGCACCGTCACCGAGCGACTGCTGTCATCGTCGCAGCTCGAAACGGTGGTCTATGCCGGCCATGCCTGGAGCCAGATGCTGCCCGGCACATTCAAGCCCGCCGAGAACGGCGTTGGCCTCACATTCGACGAGGCGGGCAGCCGCTACCGCAAGGGCTTCTTCCTTGGCGACGGCACCGGCGCGGGGAAAGGTCGGCAGGTCGCGGCTTGTATTCTCGACAACTGGCTGGCTGGCCGTCGCCGGCATATCTGGGTGTCGAAGAACGAGCCATTGCTCGAGGACGCGCGCCGCGACTGGACAGCGCTTGGCGGCATGACCGGCGATGTGCAGCCGGTGTCCAACTGGAAGATCGACGAGCCGATCAAGCTTAGTGAAGGCGTCCTGTTCGTCACCTATCCAACGCTACGGTCGATGCGCTCCGACAACAGCCGGCTGCAGCAGATCCTCGATTGGGCTGGCACCGACTTCGACGGCGTCATCGCATTCGACGAAGCGCACGAGATGGGCGGGGTCGCCGGTGGCGAAGGCGCGATGGGCAAGAAGGAGGGCTCGCAACAGGGTGTGTGCGGAGTGCTCCTCCAGAACCACCTCCCCGGCGCGCGCGTCCTATACGCCTCCGCGACCGGTGCGTCGGACGTCAACAATCTCGCCTATGCGGTGAGGCTTGGACTGTGGGGTCCGGAGACCGCCTTCGCCGATCGTGAGGCGTTCATCGCCGAGATCCGGAAGGGCGGCATCGCCGCGATGGAACTGGTCGCGCGCGACCTGAAGGCGCTGGGGCTCTACACCTCTCGCGCGCTCAGTTTCGCCGGCGTCGAATATGACGTGCTGCGCCATGCACTGACGCCGGCCCAGATCGAGATCTACGACACCTATGCGAACGCGTGGTCGGTCATCCACCAGAACATGGAAGCCGCTCTCGAACTGACAGGCGTCGTCGATGGGTTCAAGAACGAGACCCTGAACAGCGGGGCGAAGGCGTCCGCGCGGTCGCGACTGGAATCGACCAAGCAGCGCTTCTTTGGCCAGGTTCTGCTTTCCATGAAACTGCCGACCGTCATTGCCGCGGTGGAACAGCATCTGAAGGCGGACCAGTCCGTGGTGTTGCAACTGGTGACCACCGCCGAGGCCATCCTCGATCGCCGCCTCGCCCAGATGTCCGCCGCGGAGCGGGCGGATCCGGTCGTTGACCTGTCTCCCACGGAATATGTCGCGGACTATCTGATGCGCGCTTTCCCGACACGGCAGATGCAGGCCTTCACGGACGATACCGGCACCGCCCGCTCGCTGCCGATGAGCGACGTCGACGGAAATCCGGTCCACAATCCGGACGCGCTCGCGGCGCGCGATCAGCTGCTCGAAACGATCTGCGCACTCCCGCCGGTCCAGTCCGCGCTTGACGCGCTGATCGAGCATTTCGGCACCGATATGGTCGCCGAGGTGACCGGTCGCTCACGACGTCTGGTCCCGACATCGGACGGTCGCCAGAAGATCGAGACGCGTTCGGGTCGATCCTCTCAGGTTGAAGCCGCGGCGTTCATGGCCGGGACCAAGCGGGTGCTGGTCTTCTCCGATGCCGGCGGCACTGGCCGCTCCTATCACGCCAGCCTCGACGCCCAGAACCAGCAGCAGCGCGCGCACTTCCTGCTCGAACCGGGTTGGCGCGCCGATCGCGCGATCCAGGGGCTCGGGCGGACCCACCGCACCCATCAAGCCTCGACGCCGCTGTTCAGGCCGGTGACCACCGACTGCAAGGGCGAGCTGCGCTTCACCTCGACGATCGCGCGGCGTCTGGACAGCCTCGGCGCGCTGACACGCGGTCAGCGGCAGACCGGCGGGCAGAACCTCTTCGACCCGGCCGACAACCTCGAAAGCGAATATGCCAAGGACGCGCTCCTGACATGGTTCGCCCTGCTCGATGCCGGCAAGCTGACCAGCACCACGATGGATGACTTCTGCGCGCGGACCGGGCTGGAATTGCACGACAAGGACGGCGTCATGAAGGAGGAACTGCCACCCATCCAGCGCTGGCTCAACCGTCTGCTCGCGCTTCCGATCGGCATCCAGAACCTGATTTTCGACGAATTTCTCGGACTGGTCGAGGCACGCGTCGCCGCGGCGCGCGAGGCCGGCACCCTCGATGTTGGTGTCGAGACGATCACGGCGGACACCGCGACCGTCATCGAGGACACGCTGCTGCGCACCGATCCGCTGTCGGGCGCGACGTCGCATCTGCTCACGATCGAGATCACCCGGCGCCGCACGCCCATATCGCTTGAGCGAATCCTTGAGCTGGCCAAATGGCAGGACGACGTCGCTTTCGTGGTCAATGCGCGTTCGGGCAGGGTTGCGCTCCGGACGCGCGCCCGATCATGGATGGATGACGAGGGGGAGCCGATCGCACGGATCGAACTACAGCGTCCCTGCCGGCGTGAGTATATGCACGCGTCTGATCTGCTGGAAAGCGCATGGGACGTCGTCGACGAGGCGACCTTCGCCGCCAAGTGGAGCGACGAGGTCACGGAAGCGGCCGATCAGATCGATACCGAGACAATCCGTCTCGCGACCGGGCTGCTGCTGCCGATCTGGTCGGCACTCCCCTCGGATCATCTCGCGGTCAATCGCATAGCCGATGCCAATGGCAATTCCTGGCTCGGCCGTCTGGTCTTCGACAAGCATGTCGTCCAGCTGTTCACCAAGCTCGGGATCGCGAAGACCGACGACCTGCCGGTGGACGCGATCGCCAGCTCGGTCCTGTCTGGGCGTGCCGTTGAAGTGGCGCGGCCATTCCCGATGACCATCCGGCGCGCGATCGTGAACGGCAACCAGCGCGTGGAAATTATCGATGCACCTGTCTCGCAGCTGCCGTGGCTGAAATCGATCGGCTGCTTCACCGAAATCATCGCTTACCGGACGCGAGTTTTCGTACCCGCTGCCGAAGCGCAGGTGGTGTTGGACAAGCTTTTGAAGGCCGGGTGAGCGTTTTTTCGGCAAGAACGTAATACCGGCCGGCGATGGATGTGGTAAAGGCGCGATGGTCATACTATCCGCCAGCAGGTGGAGGTTAAGATGCGCTCTATCGTGACGCTTATAACTATGCTGTCGCTGATCTGCATAGCAAACATGGTTCTCGGCGCCTTCGTCGGTGACCCGGGCGATGCGACAATGCCTTGGGCGACGCAATTGGACACGACGGCGCGAGCGCTCGCCGACTTTAGCGGAACGGCGGTCAGGATCGTGCTCGTGCTCGCTTTGATGATCGGCGGTGTCATGTATGCGATGGGGATCGGCCTTGGCCGACGCGAAACTGAAGACGCGTCATTGCCCTACAAACCTGCCCGACCGGCGGAGCCTGCGGTGGTCCTTTCCGGGGAAGTCGTGGCCGTCCGCCAGCGCATCTCGACATCGATCATCAAGTTGCGAGCGATGCCGGCTGATAGTGTGCCGACGGAAACCCGGATCGATCTCAACGCTATCCGCAACGATCACCTGCCCGACCTCGAACGAGCCCATCGCGCCGCCCGGAGCGTGTATCCTGACAACGGACCTGAGTCCCGCGCGCTTGATAGCGATCTGACAGCATCGCTGAAGCTGATCGCGGCAAGGCTTGATGAGATGATCGAGGAATGTGGCCGGGAGGCGCGAAACGACTTCGCCACCCAGCGCCGCTTCATCGAGCTTAGACATCCATCGTCCGCCAACGATCCGCTGGCGCTGCCGCAAGTCAAAATGGTCGACGCCCGAGCCTGACCGGCCGCGTCGACCATCAGCGGCCTTATTCAGCGTTGGTCGGGGTCGCCACCTTCAACTTGCGACGCGGCTTCCCTGTGGCCGGCTCGGCCTTCGCCGCTGCGGACTCGGGCTTTGCAGCGTTCGACTGACCGGGCTTGCGACCGAGACCGATCTTCTTGGCCATCGCGCGACGGGCCTCACTGTAGCTCTCCGCGACCATCGGGTAATCCGGCTTGAGGCCGTAGCGCTCTCGGTACTGGTCCGGTGTCAGCCCGTTGGTCGACAGATGACGCCGCAGGGTCTTGTACGGCTTGCCGTCGATCATGCTGATGATGTGGTCCTTGCTCGCCAGCGACTTCCGAACCGACACTGCCGGCGTGTACTCTGTAGCGTCCAGCGCGACCGGGGTCTCCACCGCTGAGGCGCCAAGTGCAGCGACCGCGCTGTGCATCGATTGCAGGAACGACGGCACATCGTCGGCCGTGGTCCGCGTGTTGGGATTGCTCAACCAAGCGATGGTCAGCTCGGTCGCAAGTTCGACGGTGTTGGTT